>CALAIJ010000077.1 GCA_937923365.1 uncultured Sulfitobacter sp. | reverse complement strand
TCTTCGGCGCGCAGGTAGGTGCGTATCCACCAGCTGATGACGGACACCAATAAGAAGAAGCTGGCGATGATCCACCAACCGCCTTCGTTCAGCGGTGCAAAGCCAAGGCCGTATTCTTCGCCCGGAGGCTCAAGCGCCAGCCAGAACAATTCGCGCATGAAGAGTGCGGGCGAATAGTCCACCTGCGCCCAAAAGGACATGCCGACGATGAAGAACCAGATAAAGCCGGTCGCGAGGGACACCACACCAAAGGTGCCCAGATAGATCGGCCCCAGTTGTGCGTTGCCAAAGAGACCGGCAAGGCTGCTAAAGCTGGCGCCTTTTGTGCGTTCGCGGGCAAGGGTGCCGGTTGGATCCATGCCCATCTCGGCAGGGCCCTGAACCTGAACTTGCGTGAAGATGTTTTGATATTCCATTTTTCAATCCCCTCCTACAGGTCCGCCCACCAGGGCAATTCTAGCCACCAGTCCCACCAGCTGCTCCACTGGTCGAACCAAATGGTGCCGGAGATGACGATACAGATGGCGCTCCAGATGACCGCTTGCAGGGCCAGAAACAGACCCAGACGGTGGATGCCCAACGGGCCGATGGAATAGCCGATCAGATCGCGGAAATAGGTGTCTTCGTGATCTGGTGTGGCGATGGTCTTGCCCTTGCCGGGGTTGACCGCGGACAGCACCAGTGAACCGTGCAGCGCCAGCGCGAGACACGTCGTAAAGAAGAACGTGATCGCTACCATATGCGCAGGGTTATAGTGGAAGTTGCCGTAGGCGTATCCAACATTGTTCACCCAATCGAGGTGGCTGAAGATACCATACGGGAACCCATGCCCCCATGCGCCCAGCAACACAGGCCGGATGATGACCAGCGTGACATAAGCGAGGATCGCAATGCTGAAGGCGAAGGGCACGTGATAGCCCATGCCAAGCTTTCGACAAATCTCCACTTCCCTGAGCGCCCAGCTGACAAAGGCCAGCGTGGCGCACATGGTGATGATCTGCCACAGCCCTCCTTCGGCAAGCGGGGCCAGCCCAAGACCGACCTCGAGGCTGGGTGGATCAATCGAAATCAACCACGGGTTCCACGTGTCGCCAAGGGCAGCACCATAGAAAATGAGGATCGTTCCAAGTGCGGCGAAAAAGAACGTCGTGACGCCAAAAAAGCCGACATAGAAGGGGCCCACCCAAAAGTCGAACAGGTCTCCGCCCACCAGAGTCCCACCGCGGACCCGGTATTTTCTTTCGAAGCTGAGCTGTGCCATCTTCTCTCTCCTTATGCGTGGCTCAGCGGGGGTTGCCCGGTGCCGCGCGCTTAAAATCTGGGTTTGCTGTGGGCGGCGATTGCGCGTCGCCCACAGCTATCTTTAGAAAGCTGAGCTTTACTCTTCGGCGGCCACGCCAAAGGCGCGGTCGAACCAGTTGGTCGTCGGGTTGCTCAGCAGGACGAGGTGAATCATCGCTGCAAGCAAGAAGAGGAACACACCCTGCGCCACGAAAACGCGACGGGGGTCAAAGATCAGCCAGATTTTGTAAAACTGTGCCATTTTGTCGATCCTCTCCGATTACCAGGCGAACCAAGGCAGTTTGAAATACGTCAGAATATGCGCAACGACTGCAACGATCGTGAAGATCGTGAAGCCGCTCATATAGACTGCGTGCAATTCTTGTGCCTGCTCGTCTGTAAGACCTGTGAAAGACAGATCAGATTTATCAGCCATGGTATTTCTCCTAAGAAAACAATCACTGACGCCGCGCACCCCCCGCGGCTGGGTTACGACAGAGGCTCATCCCCTGCCCTAATCCACCACTCCGGGGGGGAGTGGCGAATTCTGTTTGCCCGGCTTTGCTGGTGCCGAACGTACCTTGTAGTCCCTGCCTCCCTCTGACCGGAGGCCCCCTCTGACCGAGGGATTGTTCGCTTACGCTGAGAAAATTCTCGGCGTGATGATCTGTGCCTGGCTCCAGGCTGCCTTGATGGGGCCGCGGCTGGGCAGCTCCATCCGGCGCGCAGCACTCAGACCCCATGTGAGGAACGACAATGGCAATGTCGCAACAAAGATCACGGCAAAGTACACGTAGTATTCGCGCGTCGGCACGGAGTGCCGCGACAAAGCCGCTCTCACGGCGTGCCGTTTCTTTGTCGTCTCACGGGTTGGTGTGTTGGTCATGTCAGTCATGATGTGCTTCCTCCCGAAGCTGGCTGCAGCGCCTGTACGGTCTGCAAATCTACCCGCTCTTGTCCGCCCTCCAGCGCATGCTTTTCAGCCGTGTCGCGAAGGGTTTTTGCGGCGGATA
This sequence comes from uncultured Sulfitobacter sp., assembly GCA_937923365.1. Classification (GTDB taxonomy): domain Bacteria; phylum Pseudomonadota; class Alphaproteobacteria; order Rhodobacterales; family Rhodobacteraceae; genus Sulfitobacter. The sequence continues at coordinate 8,860 of CALAIJ010000077.1, read as the reverse complement.
TTCTGGTGAGGATCGGGTGGCTGGCCACGATCCGGTCGAGCTCTGCTTGCGCATCGGCATCCCAAGGGAAGTCGCGGCGCAAGGGTGTTGGTGTGGCGTCGCCTGCGTCCATCTCACTGCCCAAAGGCAGGATGTGGAACAGCGCGTCGAACAGTCCGTTACACACTTCTTGCAACAGATAGGTGGCGCCGGCGTAGCCCATAAAGGGCGTGCCTGTGGCGCGCCGGATGGCAGCGCCGGGAAAGCTGGCGGGGATGAACGTAGGTGCGGGGCCGAAGCCCGACTTCATTTCGGCCAGATACATCTTTTCGTTGATTGACCCCATCAGGATCAGCGGGCGCTTTTCGTGCACCATGGCACGGACCTTGTCGTTGTCGGTCTTCTTGCCGCGCGTGCGTGCAACCGCAAAGGCACATGGCAGCCCCAAGTCACCCTCAAGGAAATTGCGAATGCCTCGCGCGTAAGTTTCATTGGCGACAATCCCGAAAGACGCGGTCGCAAAGAAGTCCTGCGTGACCGACCGCCACAAATCCCAGACGGGCTTGATGGTGGAGTGCTTTTCGCGCTCGATGAACGGTTCGGGGTCGAGCCCCAGCATCTCGCCGAGCTTGCGCAGAAACTTGGTGGTGCTGTCGATCCCGACAGGTGCCTGCAAATACGGTTTGCCCAGCACTTCGCAGAGGCCGCGACCAAATTCGCGGTACATGCAAATGTTTACGTCCGAATTGACCAGCCCGCGCATTTCAGAGACATGGCTGCCCAGTGGCATGATCATATTGACCTCGGCACCGATGCCTTCGACCAGACGCCGGATTTCGGCCAGATCACTGGGCATGTTGAACGTTCCGTACATCGGGCCCAGAATGTTGACGCGGGGGGCGGCACCTTCTTCGCGCTTCTTCTCGGGCGGCATACGGCCTTTGGTCATGCCGAATTCCGTGAAAATCCACGTCATGGCGCGGTCTGCTGATTCCCACTGATCCTCATCAATCGTGCGCGGCAGGAACCGCTGGATGTTGGTACCCATGGGCGTGACCCCGCCGCCGATCATCTCGGCAATGGAACCTGTCACAACCACCGCCGGCAACGCGGGGTCCAGCGTCTGCCAGGCACGCTTCATCGCCTCTTCGGTGCCCGCGCCCATTTCGCCCTCACCGAGGCCGGTGACAACAATGGGCAGTTCGTGCGGAGGCAGCGCGTCGGTGTAGTGCAATACGGACGTGACCGGCAGGTTCTCACAGCCAACGGGGCCGTCGATGACGACCTGCAAACCTTTGGTCGCACAGAAGGCGTAGACCGCACCCCAATATCCGCCTGCACGGTCGTGGTCTTGCACTAGCATGACGCACCTCCGACGGTGCGCATGAATGCACACCCTACAGGCCGCCCGTAGGGTGCGCGTTCATGCGCACCGCACCGCCGGGATATATGGACACCTGCGACCGTCATATCATCTGCGCGGCTTTCGCCGCCCTCGCCTGTTTCTCGAGCTTCTTGATGTTCTGTGCGCGGAACTGCGGCTGCACATTCGGGCTGCCTTCCCAGACGCCTGCGGTATCCTCGTGGCCGACGCCTTCAAAGAAAGCCTTCATCTTGCCCATACGCTCTTTGTTGCCGATGGCCGCATTGACGACCTCTTGCAGGGAGCCCGCACCCGCAACACCCATCAGGGGCCTCGCGGAAATCAGGTTGGTAAAGTAGAGCGACGGAATGCCCAGCTCTTTGCCCTTCTGAACCACTGGCGTGGTCCCGATGGCGAGATCGGGCTGGATCGCTTCCATGGCGGCGCAATCGTCTTCAAGCGAGGCGCGGAACTTGACCTTGACGCCCTTGGCCTTGAGCCATTCGGCGTCATCGGCAGACCAAGCCGACTTGGCGCAGGCCGTGCCGACATAAGGCACGTTCGCGCCACTTTCGATCAGCAGGCGGGCAACCAGCAATTCGCTGCCTTCATAGCCTGACAATGTGATCGTGCCGTTGATTGGTGTCCCCGCAAGAGCACCCTTGATCGCTGGCAGGAACTTGTTCTGGGCGGCTGCAATCTTGTCCGCAGGCAGGTTGAACGCGTCCCCGATACCGGCCAGCCACGCGGCGGTACCATCGTGACCCACGGGGGCAGAGCCGACCACGGGGCGACCGGCCGCTTCGAATTCGCGCACGGCAGCGGTGTAGAAGGGGTGGATCGCCGCGACGGCACCACAGTCGAGGGCCGCATAAAGCTCGCGCCATTCGCGGCAGGGCACGACAGGTCCGGCGGCAAGGCCCAAAGGCTCCAGCATCTGACCGATCATCATCGGGTCAGCGGGGAACATCTCGCCTAGCAAGCTGACCGTCGGGCGGTCGGACTTGCCGGAGGCGGGCATGGCCACGGGGCCTGCCTGAATTTCCTCACGGGCGTATTTCAGCATCGCACCGGCCAGCACGTCCTTGGCCTCTGCGTGGGTCGGGATACCAAAACCGGGAACGTCGATGCCGACCACCCGCACGCCGTCAATCTCGGGCGGGAGCAGGCGCAAAGGCACGCCTGACGCAGTCGGCACACACAGGTTTGTCACGATAATCGCGTCGAGTTTTTCGGGGTCGGCAACGTCATGGACGGCCTCGCGGATGTCCTCGAACAGCTTGCCAGTAACCAGCGTTTCAGAATTGAACGGCACATAACCGACAGAGCGGCGCGCACCGTAAAAGTGGCTCACAAACGTCAGGCCATAGACGCAGCAGGCGGAGCCTGAAAGGATCGTTGCCGTCCGCTTCATCCGCAGGCCAACGCGCAAAGATCCGAATGCAGGGCACATGCTTTGAGGTTGGTCGTGGGGGCCTGTGGGATAGTCTTTGGCGAACTGGTCCAACAGCTCGGACTGGCCCGCATTGCGCGCCGCCTCCGCCATGGTGGAGCCGCTGTGGCACCCCAGTCCGTCAACGCTGCCCACTTCATCGCGCGGCAGATCGCCTGCGGGGGCTGCGTCGATCACCTCGACCTCGCCAGAGGCGTCGTAGGTGACGTTATATCCCTCGCGTTCAGACATTGTCGTAGACGACTTCCAGGCTTTCCTTGGGCGCTGCGTTCTTGCCGCGCATATCCATGTCGGTCGCGGGCTCTAGCGTGACATTGCCGCCTGTCTCCGAGGCATCGAAAAGGTCCAGCAACCCGTCTTGGGTCAGGGGCGTGGGGCGGACAGGGGGCGCGCCTGCGACTTCGTCGCCAAGGTCGGCGAACAGCTGGCCCCACTGGGATTCCATTGTGCCAACAATCTGGTAGTTCGCGGACTTCTTGCGCAGATCATCATCCTGCGGGATCGCGGCAAGGACGGGAATGTCGACCTCTTTGGCAAAGGCTGCCGCCTCTCCGGATCCGTCGTCCTTGTTGATGACCAGACCTGCAACGCCAACGTTGCCGCCCAGCTTGCGGAAGTATTCCACAGCGGAACAGACGTTGTTCGCGACATAGAGGGACTGCAGGTCGTTTGAAGCAACCAGGATCACCTTTTGCGCCATGTCCCGTGCGATGGGCAGGCCAAACCCGCCGCAGACCACATCACCAAGGAAATCGAGCAGGACATAATCAAAGTCCCAGTCATGGAAGCCCAGCTTTTCAAGCAATTCGAACCCGTGGATGATCCCGCGACCACCACAGCCACGACCCACTTCTGGGCCGCCCAGTTCCATTGCGAAGACACCACCGCGCTTAAAGCAGACGTCGCCGATCTTGACCTCTTCGCCTGCAAGTTTCTTGCGGGTGGATGTCTCGATGATTGTGGGGCAGGCCTTGCCGCCGAACAGCAGGCTGGTTGTGTCTGACTTGGGATCACATCCGATCAGCAACACACGCTTGCCCTGCTCGGCCATCATGTGGCTGAGGTTGGCCAGCGTAAAGCTCTTGCCGATACCGCCTTTGCCGTAGATCGCGATGATCTGCGTTTTGGACGTCGGCTCTTCGGACACGATGTCCGCGAGGTCTTCGTTTGCTTCGTCGCGCAGGCGCTGATCAAAGTCCTTGATTGTGCCGCCATCTTTCAGATTTGGAATATCGAGGCTCATGCGTGACCTTCCCAGTTGAGGACCATTTTGAGGCAGGCCGGATCGCTGAATGCGTCGGCGTATGCCTTTGGTGCGTCTGCCGCTGCTGCGGTATGTGTGATGAGCCCGCCAAGGCTCAGTGCGCCCGATTCGACCAGGCTGCGTGTTGCGATCAAATCCTCACGCTGCCATTCGGCGGCGACGCGCAGGCGCATCTCTTTCATGAAGGCGGGCGGGAATGGAAAGCTGATGGGGGCTGCGTAGAAGCCTGCCAGAACAATCTCTCCGCCTTTGATGATCCTGCCCAGCAGTTGCGCCAGAACAGCGGCGTCGCCGGATGCGTCATAGACACATGTGTAGTCGCGGCGCGAGTCCGCGTCAGGATGGATGACTTCGTAGCCTTGCGCCCCTTTGGAACGGTCTGCGTCCAGCTCCCAGACGGTGGGGGCGGGTGCGCCAGCGGCCACGGTCAGGCGGGCCAGAAGGCGGCCCAGAACACCGTGACCCACGATCAGATCGGGAACAGTTTTGCCGGGGCCTGCCATCGCGTGGCGGGCCGTGGCGGCCAATGCCAGCAAGGCACCCTCAGCGCCAAGGGCGGCGTCAACAGGTGTGGCGCGGGCAGCGTCTGAAACCAGCAACGAAGACGCGCCACCAAAGAGACCTGCGGCCCCTTCAAAGCAATTCGCACCCGGCACAAAAACACGGTCACCCGGTTTGAAGTGTGTAAGCCTTCCAGCCTCGACCACTTCACCTGCGGCCTCGTAGCCGGGAACAAGTGGATACCCCAAGCCGGGGAAGGGCGGCATCTGACCTGTGTAAAGCAGCTTTTCAGTGCCTGTCGAAATGCCGGAATGGGTCGTGCGTACTACAATATCCTCCGGTCCCGGCTGCGTGATCGTCAACGCACCAAGATCCAGATTATTCGGGCCGTTTAGAATGACCGCTGTAGCTTGCAACTGGTTCCCCCTTCATTCGCGAAACGCGGGTCTCTTACGCATAGAGACTCAGTTCACGAGGCAGTTCTGTAGCTGTAACTTTAATCTGACAATAATTTCTGTCAACTAAAACTGACACATCCGCCAAAGTCTTTCATTCGGCTAAGGTCTGCGTGCAGTCAGGCAGGACGTCACAAACGGCCTGCGCGCTTTCAGGATGGTGATCTCTTTGAAACCTGCAGCGTCACAAAGCGCCGAGATTTCGGTAGCACTACGCGCCCTTCCTGTGCCCATCGCCAGTGTATAGAGGGCGAAATAGACGTCACCCGCGCGCGTTGGTGCCGCATTGCCACGCATCGGTTCGGAAATGATCAGGCGACCACCCGAGGGCAAAGCATCAAAGCATTTGGCCAGCAACGCCGCGATGGTGCTGTCTTCGTGATCATAGAGAACCCGCACGAGCGAGATCGCGTCGGCACCACCCGGCAGGGAATCACTTCGAAAGCTGCCAGACGCCACTTTGGAGCGCGGCGCGAGTCCTGCTTGTGCGAATCGGGCAGTGGCAGCAGGGGCCACGGCGGGCAGGTCAAACAAGGTCAGCTTAACGTCATTGTGTGCTTGCCCGACGGCGGTCAGGAACGCACCTGTACCGCCGCCCACGTCCAGCAAATGCTGAATGCCTTTGAACGAAACGGCAGCCAATGTGTCTTCGGCGACCAACACCTGGCTTTGGGCCATCAGGTCGGAATACGTCTGCGCCGTATCTGCCGGGACATCAGGCCCGAAAACATAGGGCCAGAAGTTTGCAAGTTCGGGCGATGTCTCCCCTCGGAAGAACGCGGCGGGGTCGGCAAGGTCGCGGTACAAGACATCGTGATGGGCAATCATCTGCGTCAGCCCCGGCACCCCGACAAGGGCCGCACCGCGGCGGGTCAAACCATAGGTGCCACGGCGCCTGAGCTTGACCAATCCAAGGGCCGTTGCAGCCTTGAGCAAGATCACCATACGCTCATTGGGAACGGCGGTGGCGGTTGCCAGATCGCCGGCGGTTTGGGGACGTTGCATCAGGCGGGTGGGGATATCCAACTGCACCAGCGCCATCAGAATTTGCGAATGGGTAAAGCCGGCAAGCAGATCAAAAAGCGCCTCCCCCTCGCGCCGCACTATACCGCGCGTCAGAGGAAACTTTGCGGCCCAGCGCTGGAACCGACGTGACGCGATGAGGCCTGCCAAACCTTTGCCACGCGGGGCGTGGCCGCCCAAAGGCAATGGCGCATCGACCATCGGCTATTCGCCCGGCGTCATACGCTGGGAAGCGCGCCATTTGATGGGGGTCAAGACCTCCGCCTGGGCTGTGACCAGCTTGGCCAGTGCCGCTTCGCCCGGGCATTTGGGGATGGAGGCAATGGCACCAGACAGGATGTCCTTCATGCGCCCAATAGCCCCCTCGACACCCAGTTCAGTGACAGCGTTCGGGCGACCGTGCAGGTCATCCTGACCCACGGGCTTGCCCAGTGCCTCTTCGTCATAAAGCGCGTCTCGCAGGTCGTCGGCCACTTGGAATGCCTCACCGATGCGTGCCCCGAGCTCTTCCCATGGCTCTGCATCCTCACCAGCGGCAACCGCACCCATCTGGGTGGCAGCCATGAACAGCGCGCCCGTCTTGGCGCGGTGATAAGCGGAAAGGTCGATGTCGCCTTCGCTTTCCCAGCCCTGACCAGCGCAGATGCCGTTTGGCATGCCGGTCCGTTTGGCCAGCAGCAGCGTCAGATTGGCCGCGGCGAGCGGGTTTTCGGGGGCGGCCCGCGCCAGCACTTCGAATGCCATGACGATCAGACTGTCACCCGTCAACACGGCCAGTGGTTCCCCAAAGGCACGGTGCACGGACGGCTTGCCGCGCCGGGTATCCGCATCGTCAAAGCAAGGCAGGTCGTCATGTACCAGTGATGCGCAGTGAATAAGCTCAAGCGCGGTTGCGGCTGCATCGGTGAGCTTGGGATTGGGATCGCCACAGGCGGCAGCAACACTCATCAGAATGGACGGACGGATGCGCGCACCACCGGGTGTGACGGTGTAGTGCAAGGCGGAGGCCAGCTTGGCCGGAGACGGCGCCACTTGGCCGCTACGGATCGCATCAGCGATGGCGGCATCAATCCGATTGGCAAAACTCATGACGGAATCCCCTGTCGTTTGACATGTAGTGTATTGATGACAACAGATGTGTCAACTAAAGTGTACAGCTATGAATATTCTCTTTTCTTACCCATGACGCGCCCCGCCCCGCATGTCGCCGTGATCGGTGCTGGCATTGGCGGGCTGGCAGCGGCGTTGCGACTGGTCCATGCGGGCGCGCGTGTGACCGTGCTGGAACGCGCAAGCACGCCCGGCGGCAAAATGCGAACGCTGCCCAGTGTCGCGGGACCTGTGGATGCCGGGCCAACCGTGCTGACCATGCGGCATGTCTTCGAAGACCTGTTCCGCGAGACGGGCAGCCCTTTGGAGGATCACCTCGCACTGGAAAGCGAACATGTGTTGGCGCGGCACTTCTGGGCAGATGGGACGCAACTGGACCTGACCCGAGACAGCGCGGAAAACGCCGCTGCCATCGACGCGACCTTCGGGGCGGCATCTGCGGATGACTTCCGGCGCTTTGATGCACAGGCGCAGATGCTTTTTGACGCGTTTGATCTGCCGATGATGCAGTCCAGGTCGCCCTCTCGGTTGGCGCTGACACTGCAAGTTCTGCGCCGCCCGTCACTGCTGCGCGGGATGCGGCCCCATCAGAACATGCTTGGTGCCTTGCGCGCCCAGTTTCGCGAGCCGCGCCTTGTGCAATTGTTTGCGCGGTACGCCACCTATGTGGGGGGCAGACCCGATGCCGCGCCTGCGCTGCTGTCACTGATCTGGCGGGCAGAGGCGCAGGGCGTCTGGCATGTGCGCGGCGGGATGCACGCACTGGCCCGCGCTATTGCGGATCGGGCAGAGGCGCTGGGGGCCACGTTCCACTACGACACCCATGTTGACCACATTGCTTTCGACGGCGGACACGCCTGCGCCGTTCACGCTGGTGCGCAAAACTGGCCCGTGGATGCTGTGCTGTTTAATGGCGACCCAAGGGCGCTGAACGAAGGGCACTTGGGCGCGCCGGCCACAGCCAGCGTGCCCGCGCAAGAACCACGCAGCCTGTCAGCTTACGTACATAGCTTTGCGGCACGGCCCGCGCGAGATGATCTACGCGGCCACAACGTCTTTTTCGGGGATACGCCCGAAACGGAGTTCACACCGCTGGCGCGCGGTGAGATGCCCCGCGATCCCACGCTCTATGTCTGCGCACAAGATCGCTTTGGCGGCAACCTGCCCACCGGCCCCGAGCGTTTCGAGATCATCATGAACGCGCCGCCGACCGATCCCGATACGCTTCCAGCCCAAGAGGACACCCAGACATGTCAGACAGTGGTTTTCAATCAGCTCGCCCGTTTTGGCCTGGCCTTCGATCCGGTGCCGCCACCGCAGACGCTGACGATGCCACACCATTTCGCGGGGCTGTTTCCGGCAAGCATGGGGTCGCTCTATGGGCGCAGTCCGCACGGGATGATGGCAGCGTTCCAGCGCCCGACAGTACGCAGCAAGATGAAGGGTCTGTATCTGGTGGGCGGCGGCGTACATCCGGGGGCGGGTGTGCCGATGGCGACACTTTGCGGCGCCCACGCGGCCGAGGCGATCACGACGGACCTTGCTTTGACATCCGGCCCCCCGCAGGCGGCTATGCGTGGTGGTACATCGACGGGGTCAGCGACGACGGCACCCGCGCCATCTCGATCATCGGCTTCATAGGGTCGGTCTTTTCGCCATGGTACCATTGGTCGGGGCGCGGTGATCCGGCAAACAACTGCTGCATGAACGTG
>CALAIJ010000076.1 GCA_937923365.1 uncultured Sulfitobacter sp. | reverse complement strand
CTGGGCATCAAATTCTGACCCCCTCAAGAAAGGAGCCGACCATGACAACCCGTATCTATTCCGCTGACATCGTTTTGCTGTCCTTGCAAAAGTCGAACCCGCCCAATCTGGTCATAGATGCAGAAGGCTACGCAAGCACGCCGCTCTGGACCAACCCGACCTTGGTGCCTCATCACTATCTGATCCCGCCCGAAGACGGTGTGCAGGGCTTTGACTTTGTCGCAACCCCGCCGCCCGTTGGAACGATCGTGTTGCAGCGGCTGACCAAGACCCGCGCGAACACGGTTATGCCCGCCATCGACATCACCAATTTCTGGGGGCCGGGTCAGGCGCTCAAAGGCATCCGGTGCTATGCACAGACCAACACAAAGCAGGCCCTGTTCGACGTACCTGTCGGCATGCCGGAAGTGGCCAATATCCCCGCGGCCCCGACCGCAGAGGACCTCAGCTTTGCAGCAGACGTCCGGCCCCTGTTTCGCGATGTCGACATCAACATGATGATCGCAGTGCGCAACCTCGATCTGGGCTCTTTCGACGTTGTCTCGGAACACGCGGATCTGATCCTGTCCCGCCTTCTTGACGGGACAATGCCCTGCGATGGCCCTTGGCCAGCAAGTGACATTGACACCTTCGCGCGCTGGATCGCGCTTGGCAAAACCCCCTGAAAGGACCCGACATGTACCGCCACTATATCAAAACACTGACGTTGGCAGGCGCTGTCGCGCTGGCCGGCACGACCGCCGCACAAGCAGATTGCACCGATCACTTAAGCGCGGGCGCCGATCTGTGGCTTGAGCCCAACGACAGTCTTGCCACCATGCTGGAGCCTGACTGCTATGCATGGCAACTGTTCGTTGCCCTCAGCTGGCCCGGCAATGTTGCAACGCAGTCGGCCGATGCTGGCAAAGCGCTGGGCGATGATGGCCTGACCACATGGGAGCTTTGGCGCAACGTGCGGCGCGGGTCACAAGATGCCGTCTTTTCGGACAGCGGCACAGACCCCGGCCCATGGCTGACGGGTGCGACAGCCGTCGCCTCCCGGGACGCGTCCGAGTTTGATGCGCTTGCCTTGCAGCAACTGGCGCTCTTGGGCGGCGGGGCGATGCCGCAGATCGATGACGACAGCCCTTTCGGCAATGAAACGCGGATGAACGAGACAACCTATGCCTTTGTCCGCGACAACACGCTCTATAACACCGAAGGGCTGCAAGCTGCCTTTGACCCTGCCAGCGGCGTGATGAATTTCCCAGCCAACGCCAAAGAGATCAAGGCGCGCTGGCGTATCATCACAGAGGCCGAAAAACCGCGCTATCACTGGGTGGATGTGGTCAACAGCGCGGGTACCACCCGCCCCTTCGGCCTGACAGCTTTGCACATCACCACCAAGGATTTGCCAAACTGGTTCTGGGCGACATTCGAACACGTAGACAACAAAGACAGCGCGGTGGGCGGCGGCGTTCCCGGTCACGAAGGGTGGCTGGCCCCGTCGTTTGACGCCTACACCTGCCCCAACGCACCAAGTGGCTGCGACAAGGCGCCGGCAGTGGTCTCCGGCACCAAGTGGGAGAACTACGTTCTGCGCGGCACACAGATCGACTTTGTCGACAGCCGCGGGCGCCCGACCATTCTGGCCAATTCGGTGATCGAACGGGGTTTCCAGGACAGTTCAAGCTGCATCACCTGCCATGCCCGCGCGGCCTATGATGCCAGCGGCACCTTCAACGGGTTTTTCAACCCGCCCCCTGCGAAACTCGGCAGCGTCGGGGCCCCTGACCCGAAATGGTTTTTCTCGGGCCAGACCGTGACGACCATGCAGACCGATTTCATCTGGTCGCTGATGCGCGCTTGCTCTTCGACCACAGCGAACAGCTGCCGATAGCCCTCTTCCTCTATCGGCAGCGGGGCGGGGCGTGCTGGCATTGTGCCACCGCCCCGCCTAATATTTCGCGCGGCGCGCGCCTGATCCCGACAGCACGTACCTGAAGCCCCCTGCAATCGGCAATCCTAGGCTCGGCGCGACTTTTTTCTGCAGGCTTCCCCACCATAACGGGACGTCAGACGCCGCGCGCGTTCTTCGGATTGTGCCTGACAGAACTGGCCATAAATTCTGTCTTTTTCGCCAAAATTGTGGAACACTTGATTATTCATGCAAAAATCAAGCCATTCCATGGGGGGAATCCAATGACAAAATTCTGGTCTTTCACAAGCCTGACAGGCGCGGCTGTACTGGCAGCAACCAGCGCCTTCGCGCAATCAAATCTCACGGTCGAGACGGTCTCGCCCGGCGGCTCTGCCTATCTGGGGCCGGCACATCTGGCCGAAGTTGCCTCGCAAAAAGGCATCGCGAACATGCAGTTGAACGATTCTGCCGTGTTGACCAACTCGGTCCAGAACGTCGCCGAAGGCAAGACAGACATCGCGGTAATGCCGCTGATCCTGCCGTTCCTGCTGAGCCGCGGTGTGGGCCCCTACACCAGCGTGGGTGCAGAGAAAGGTGCCGAACTAGCCGAGAACCTGCGGATGCTTGCCCCCTACTCCTTGGGTGTCTTCTTTCTGATGGCGTTCGACAGCAAAGGTGTGAACGGCTGGGAAGACCTTGAGGGGCGCACGATCGCCAATGGCCCGCCCCGTGGCGCGGCACTGAACAACGCCCGTTCGCTCATTCAGATCATTGCAGGTCTCAAGGACGGTGACGGCTATACCGGCAAGCAATCCGACTGGGGCCAGATCACTGCCGTAATCGGCGACGGATCGGTGGATGCCGCGTTCCTGCCCGAACTCTTTCCCAATGCGCGCACCACGGAGTTGGGTGCCGGTGGCCGGATGACCGCGTGGTCCATCCCGAAAGCTGCCTATGAAAGCGACGGCATGGCGAAGTATCTCAAGGCACCGGGCAACGCGGGCTTTACCGCACCTGTGTCCCAGATCAATGCCGCCCTGGGCGAAAGCTGGACCGTGATCTCCGAAGACGACACCTTCCGTGGCATGTCCACCCAAGGGTCCATCGGCGTGAACAAGAACATGGACGAGGACATGGCCTATCAGCTGACCAAAGCCTTCATCGACACGCTGCCGGAGCTGATGGCGAAGGCGCCATTTGCCTCCAACGTCGGCTTTGACGATCCTGCCAACGGTGTTTGCGGCCCAAGCCCGTACAAATACCACCCCGGCGCCATCCGCGCATGGGAAGAGGCTGGCTACGAGATCCCTGATTGCGCCAAGCCCGCATCCTGATCTTTGCGATCCGAAACTGGTTTCGGGCGGCGCTCACGCGTGGCCCGAAACGCTCCTGCCCCTAGCCTCAGAATGAACGCACATGTCCGACGCCTCCGATACGCCACCCGAACCGGGTAAACTCGCAGGCACCATCATCTATGTGATGGCTTTGGTCATGGTGTTGGTGGGCATCGTGAATTCCATGCCCGCAATCCCGGGGCTGGACGAGGCTATCCACGCAATTCTGGGCACCGACAAGATCGCCGTGCGCCGCTTCCCGCCTGAATGGTTCTATCCGATCACCTTTTTCTGGATGATGGCGATTGTCGCGCTCAAACAATCCATGTGGCGCGACTGGGTGAACGCAACGCCGCTGAAACGCGGGTTCGGGTTGTTCATGGACGTGGCCCTTGTGCTGGCGGCCCTTGCGATTGCCCTGTCCTACCTGATCGAGATTTCCTCGGTCTGCCTGATCGACCAGATCACCGGCGACCGCGCCGCGCTGATGGAAACCGCCCTCATAGACGCAGTGGCCTTTGCCGAAGAATACGGGCTGCCGGTTCCCGACACAGTGGATGATCCCAAGTGCCTGAATACAACGGGCGTCTGGCTGGCCGTGATTATGGGCGTCTCGATGCTGGTGTTTCTTGGCTACAACATCAAGGTCTGGGGATTCCCGCTTGTCGCCATCTCGATGGCCATCGCCCTTTACACGATCGGAACAGTCTTCGTCTGGTACTTCTGGGGCGCGGATGACATCAACAAATACCTCGTCACCAAGCTGGGCGGAGAGCCGCGCACCTTTCTGGACGGCATTCCCAACGTGAACGATGCGCTCGTCAACAACGCTTCGGGCATTCTGGGGCGCTTCATGCATGTGACGCTGAACGTTGTCTTCCCCTACATCATGCTGGGATCGCTGTTCGGCAAATCGGCGGGGGGGCAGGCGCTGATCAAGATCGCCTTCCTGTGGACCCGCAACTTGCGCGGCGGACCTGCACATGCGGCCATCGTCTCATCGGCCATGTTCGGCACGATCACAGGCGGGCCGGTGGTCAACGTCCTGTCCACAGGGGTGCTGACCATCCCGATGATGATCAAGCGCGGCTTCTCCAAGGTCTTTGCAGGCGGGGTGGAGGCTGCCGCCTCCTCTGGCGGCTCGATCATGCCACCGGTGATGGGGGTCGCGGCCTTTATCCTCGCGGCCCTTACGGCCGTGCCCTACCGCGAGATCATCATCGCGGCGACCATTCCTGCGATGGCATACTTCTTGTGCCTCTTCCTGTCGGTCGTGTTCCAGTCCCGCAAGCAAGGGATCAAAGCCGTGGGCGAGGTTTCAGACGAGATGAAGCTGACACGCGCCGACCGCATCCATCTGCTGCAGATCTTTCTGCCGATCTTGCTGATCCTGTTCCTGCTGCTGACCCCGAAAGACGAAGTCGGCTGCGGCTGGATGGGCAGCCTGATGGGCGCTGTGACCGAGACAACAAACGGCCTGTGCCGCGCGGTCGAGATGCCCTGGCTGCTGGAACTGCTGCAAAATGCTGCCGGAAATGCAGGGGCTGCGGGCTGGTGGGCGGCTTTCCTTGTGGCGGTGCTGCTGTTTCTGGACCGTGATTTCCGGCGCAAGCCCAAGCTGCTGCTGGACGCGCTTTCAGAATCCGGCATCACTATCGCCACGCTCTATCTGATGTTTCTGGCCGTGACTGTCATTGATGTCTGCCTGACCTTCACAGGCCTCTCCAAGGATGTGGCCGTAGATGTTCTGGGCTTTTTGCTGGCGCTGGATCTTGGCGGTAGCGGATCGGTGCTGTTCCAGTTCATCGCCCTTTTTGTGACCATGTCGCTGGCGGTCTTGTTGGGCATGGGCATGCCTGCGGTGCCTGCCTACATCAATGTGGCGCTATTGATGGGGCCGCTGCTGATCGGCCTTGGGATCGCGACATTCACGGCGCATATGTTCATCTTCTATTTTGCGGTGGCATCCGCGATCACACCGCCCGTTGCATTGGCTGCATTCGCGGCCTCGACCATCACCAAAGCAGACCCGATGCGCACAGGTTTCTCCGCCGTCCGCTCCGGCATCGTGCTTTTTGTGATCCCGTTTGTCTTTGCCTTCTACCCGGAACTGCTGCTGATTGATGCGGCTGTCAAAGACCCTGCGGCTGGTGCGGGTGGCGGCTACCTGCCGGGCTATGACGGTACGATCTACTGGTCTGCTCTTGGCCTTTTGCTGGCGCGGCTTGTGCTGGCGCTTTACCTGCTCTCAAGCGCCTTGGCCCGCCACGATCATGCGGCATTGCCTTTGTGGGATGTGGCGCTGCGCCTTGGGCTTGCCGCCGCCGTGATCAGTGGCGAAGCGACCATCTACGGGCCCGCTGCGGGTGTGGCACTACTATGGCTGGGGGTGCATTTTGTGCGCACCAAAGCCACCCGAACTGCCGAGGAAGGGATGACCTGATGCAGGCCGATCATATCTGGCACAACGGCTCCATCCTGACGATGGATCCCGCCACCCCACACGCCCAAGCACTTGCGGTGCGCGGTGGTCGCCTGCTGGCGGTAGGCGCTGACAAAGACGTGCTGAACCTGCAAGGCCCCCACACCAAGTTGCACGACCTGTACGGCCAATTCGTGATGCCTGGACTGGTCGAAAGCCACACCCACGCGCTTTGGGGTGCATGCCGAACGCTGTATGATATCTACGTGGGCTTTGCCGCCAGTTTGGATCAACTGCTTGAGGCGACGCGCGACAGATGCAAACAAAACAGCCCCGACCAGATCGTCTATGGCGGCCCTTGGCGCCCTGTGATGCGCGAAGAGATGGGGGCGAACCCCCGCGCTTTGCTGGATGCCATATCGACCGACCACATGATTGTTTTGCATGACGCAAGCCAGCACATCTTGTGGTGCAATTCCCGCGCCTTGCAGATGGCGGGCATTGGCGACGATGCCAAAGACGTCGCCGGTGGTGTGATCGAACGCGATCCGGCAACGGGCAAACCCAACGGCATACTGGCCGAAACAGCGGGCGCACCCATACGCACTTTGGTGGACCGAACAGAGGCACAACTGGCTGACGCATCCCGTGAATTTGTACGCTACTTCAACAGCCTTGGCTTCACCGCGTTCAAAGAACCGATGGCTTTCGAAGAAGAACTGCGCGCCTATCATGCTGCGGATGCGCGCAATGAACTGACGCTGCACATGGCCGCACATATCGTGCATTCCAGCCCCTTGGGCGACAGCCTTGTCCCTATGGATGACATGGACCGCTTGCGCCGCACCTACGCCAGCACCAACATCCGCACCGATTTTGCGAAGCTGTTTCTGGACGGCGTGGTCCCCGGTTTTACCGCCTCTTTCATTGAGCCCTATCTGGCTGAAGGCGGCTATGACGTGGGCAGCCATGATCCGGACGCAACCTTGCTTATCAAACCCGCAACCCTGAACCAGATGCTGATTGATCTGGATGCACGCGGCTACACCGTCAAGATGCATGCGGTGGGCAGCAACGCCATTCGCAAAGGTCTGGACGCGATTGCGGCGGCGCGTGCGGCCAATGGGCCAAGCGGGCTGCGCCACGAAGTCGCCCATTGCAACTATGTCTCTGACGCCGATCTGGGCCGTTTTGCAGAGCTGGGAGCCGTGGCAGAGCAATCGCCAAAGATGTGGTTCCCCAATCCCGGCACACCGATCCAAACCGCTCTGCTGGGCGCAGACCGCGTGCAGAAGAACCACCGGATTGCCGATCTGGTCCACGCAAAGGCCGAAATGACCTATGCTTCTGACTGGCCCGCAGCGGCCCCCGATGCGAACCCTTGGTCGGGCTTGTCCGGGATGCTGACCCGCACCAACGCGAACCCCGCCTACCCCGGAGTTCTGGCCCCCGCGCAGGCAATCACTTTGGCTCAGGCTCTACCGCTGTTCACCACAAACGGCGCGCGGTCATTGCGGATGGAGGCTGACACAGGCACGTTGATCGCGGGCAGATGGGCAGATTTTGTCGTTCTGCAAACCGACCTGACCCAGATGCCCGCGCCCGAGATTGCCGCTGTCCTGCCGCAGCAAACCATCTGGAAGGGCCAGATTGTGCACGCTGCATAGATTGCGGACGGGCAGGACTTTCCACACCCGCGTCAATCGCCTATTGCTGGGCAAAATTGTACTTCGAAAGCCTGACGTTCTATGGCGCAGACCCTATCCCGCACTGCATTTCTTGCGCAACATAACCTTGATGCCGCAGCCCTTGAGCCCTTGCCGGGGGATGCCTCTGCGCGGCGCTATTTCCGCCTGACGGGCACAGGGCAGTTGCTGATGGAGGACCCGAGCGATCCGGTGGGCTTTGCCGCTTTCATCCGCGTGGCCGCGCACCTGAACGCGCTGGGGCTAAGTGCACCGCACGTTTTCGGAACCGACCCTGCCAACGGATTGGCCCTGATAGAGGACTTTGGCAGCGCAACATATGGCGCGCTGCTGGCGCAGGGTCATGACGAAGGCGCGCTCTACGAACTGGCCATCGACGCGCTTGTGCATCTGCACAGCCAGCCTGCTACAACAATCCGCACCCCGGCCTATGATATGACGACACTGCTGGACGAAATCTCTATCCTGTCAGAGTGGTTTCTGCCCGCCTTTGCCCCGCAGGTGGATATCGCTGACTTTGACACGCAATTCCGCGCCCTGTGGCGCGATGCGCTTGAGCCTGTCCTGGCCGCGCCCGAAACACTGGTGCTGCGTGATTTTCACATCGACAATCTGATGTTGCTGGACGGACGCAAAGGAATTGCCGCCTGCGGCCTGCTTGATTTTCAGGACGCTGTGACGGGTGCCGCCGAATACGATCTGATGTCGCTGCTGCAAGACGCACGTCGCGATCTGGCACCAGGGTTGGAGACGGCCATGCTGACGCGCTATCTTGACGCGGTGCCCCCCGCCTGCGGTACGCGCAATGAAATCCTGACCCGGTACCATCTGCTGGGCGCGCAACGGCACACGCGGCTGGTCGGCCTTTTCCCGCGCTTGAACACCCGCGATGGCAAAGCCGGCTATCTAAAGTTCATGCCAAGGGTCCTGCGCCAGATGCAGACTGCACTGGAGGATGCCGGTCTGCACAAGATCGCGGACTTTATGGACAATGAACTGCCCGGCTGGCGCACATCGGGTGCGCAGTTTTCCCCTGCTAGGTAACGCGCGGCCCTAGCTGGCGACAGGCACCCGCAGTGACCCGTCAAGGGCTGCATCAATGGCCCTTTGCCCAAGGTGCAGCCCAACCTCAAATTTGCCAAAGACAAAATTCTGGTTCGCGCCGGTCTGCAACCCTTTCTGGATGCCTTCGCCGATCACAAAATCCTCGTTGAACACCACGCGGATCAGGTCGTGGTTCTTTTGCCAATAGCGCTCTGCCTTCTCGGTGGTGGGGGCTTCGGGGATCAGCATCATGCACTGGAACACGCAGGTACCCGGCCCTGTCGGAATGATCGTGTGCACGTAGACATGATCTGTCATGACCTGCACAAAATTCGCAGGGAACAGATAGTTCTGGGTCATGAAATGCGGGCGGTATTCCCATGTCTCAGGGTCTTGATCCTTAAGCTCGGTGACGCTGGGCAGCGGCACGCTGTGGCGCACATGCGGGTCAAAATCCAGACACAGGCTTTGGTTGTCCAGATAGCCCGAACAGGCGGTGTCTCGGTGCGCCGAGCAGAAATGATAGCTTTCCTGAAATCCTTCAAGCGCGAGGCGCCAGCTCATATCGCGGTGCAGGGACCACTTGCGAAATACCACGTGCCCGCCAAGGTCCAGCCCATGAAGTTGCTCTTGCATGGGCGCGACCCATGCATCGAAATCCATCTTGTGTTCCTGCACGGACGGGACCACCCAGATCATCCCGAAACGCTCGAACACGGGCAATGCAATCAACCCCAGCTCACTGCGATCGACCGTATCAAATCCGAAAGGTTGCGGCATGCCGCGCAGGCGACCATCCAGCCCGTAGGTCCATGCGTGATATGGGCAGCTGAACGTGCGGGCCTTGCCGCAAGGCGCGTCCTCCAGCCGTGCGCCACGGTGGCGGCAGACGTTCATAAAAGCGTTGATCTGCCCGTCTTGAGAACGGGTCACAAGGATGGGCACGCCTGTATCATCATGGGTCAGAAAATCACCGGGCGCTGCCAGATCACTGCTGTGACCGATAATGATCGGGAAATTGCGAAACAAGGTATTGATCTCGGCGTCCAGCTGCGCCGGGTCGGTATATTTGGAGACAGGGTTTTCCATCACCTGATCCAGCATATGCGTGGTGCCTTCCGCCGCATGCGTCAGAATGTCCTTGATGATCTGCTGTTCCTGCGTCGAGATTTTCATAGCCTCGCTCCTTCGCCATACTCTTGGACCAATGCAGCGACCACATCCGCGACGCTCTCAGGTTTGGTAATCGTACCGACACCCTGCCCCGCGCTCCAGACATGTTTCCACGCTTTGGACCCTGCGTGCATGTCTTGCGAAAAGTCGATCTTGGCTGTGGCTTGCATTGTCTCGGATGTGAGGCCCGCAGCCTCCACACTGGCGCGCATCCAGTTGCCCAGCGCACCGGTGATGGCGCGTGACGCGATAAGGTCCTCCATCGTGCTGTCCCAGACCATCTGGCGGTATGCCTGCCCGATCAAAGCCTCGTCTGTGGCCAGAAACCGCGTCCCGAGATAGGCAAAATCAGCGCCCAGAACTTCCGCCGCCCGCACCGCGCGACCCGACCCGATGCCACCGCCCACAACCAACGGCCCGTCGAAAAAGGAACGCACTTCGTCGATGAACGGCATCATCGCGTATTCCCCTGTATGCCCGCCTGCACCTGCACAAACCAAGACCAGCCCGTCAGCACCCTTGTCGATCGCTTTGCGTGCAAAGGTCGGCGAATTCACATCCGCAAAGACCAACCCGCCATAGCTGTGCACCACCTCTGTGACGCGATGGGGGCCGCCAAGCGCCGTAATGACAAGGGCGGGTTTGAACTCTGCGACCAGCTCAAGCTCTTGCGCAAAGCGGCCATAGCTGTTGTGCGTGATCATGTTGAGCGCCCAAGGCGCATCGGCGGGGCGCACGGCCTGCGCGATCTGCTTCAGCCAGTCGCGCAGGTCGTCCATGCTGCGCGCATTGGTGGCAGGAAAGCATCCCATGACGCCCGACTTGCAGGCCTGAATGACCATCTGGGGCCCTGTGACAAGGAACATCGGCGCGCAAATGGCCGGCAGGCGCATCCGCCCCTTGAGCGCCGCGATTTTTGCAGAAGTATCTTGAGGCATCTTGGCGTTCCTATCGGGCAGCGCGTTCACGCAAGGCGGAGCGGTCTACCTTACCCGTCGGCATCAGGGGCAAAGCGTCCAGCGTAACGATCTGTGCGGGCAGTTTGTACGCTGCCAACAGCGTTTGGCAATGGGCGCTCAGGGTTGTTTCCTCCGCGGGCGTGCGCAGCGTGACATAAGCAACTGGCACTTCTCCTGCACGCGGATCTGCGCGCCCGACAACACAGGCCCCCGAAACGGCATCATGTGACAGCAATGTCTCTTCGATCTCACGGGGGAACACGTTGAACCCTTTGACAAAGATCACGTCCTTCTTGCGATCACTGATGGTCAAGAAACCCTCAGCGTCCAGCAGGCCGATATCACCTGTATAGACAAACCCGTGCCGCAATGTCTGTGCAGTTTCGGCGGGGTTATCGGTGTAGCCGGTCATCATATGCGGGCCTTTGACACGGATTTCGCCAGTCTCTCCGGTGGGCAACAGGTCTTCTCCGGTTTGCACGTCAACGATCTCTACGATCGTATCCGGAACCGGCTTTCCCGCCGCACCCGGGCGCATCCCGTCGCTTTGTGTATTGACGGTGATGGGCGCAATTTCGGTCATGCCATAACCTTCGGTAATGGGCAGCCCTGTTGCCGCGTGCCAGCGTTTGTGCACATCCAGCGGAAAGGGCGCCCCTCCTCCGGGGCAGACACGCAAGTCGGGAAATGTGGCGCTTGCAAATTTGTGCGACGCCATGATCGCCTGATAGATCGCGGGCGGGCCGCCACCAAAGATTGTCACGGCCTCTTGTTGCAGCAGGTCTACGATCAGGTCGGGATGAAACTGCTTGGGGATAACAATCGATCCTGCGCGAAGCACCGGATTGAGAACACCCATCAGAAACCCGTAGATGTGGGTGAAAGGTGCCACGGGCAGCCATGTCTCTGCCGAATGCGTGGGCCAGCCCCATTCCATCCGCAGAACCTTGGCAACCAAAGCCGCGTGGCTGTGCGCGATCTGCTTGGGCAAGCCGGTTGTCCCGCCGGAAAACAGAATGGCCCCAATATCTGAAGGCGTTGGCGGCCTGAGACCGCCGTCAACATTAGGTCCGGCCGCCATGGTCTGCACCGCCGCATCGTCAATATGCGTGACCGCAAGACCCGGCAGGTTGCGGTCTGAATAGACCGCTGCAATGTCCAGTCCATGGGTCAGTTTGGCAACGGTCGCATCCGGGTGGCCGTAGTTCACCAGCGCAGGCTCTGCTCCGGCTTCCAAAGCGCCAAAGTAGGCAATCAGAAACGCGGCTGAGTTGGGCAAGACCAGCACCACTGACCGCCCCTTGGCCGCCACCAGATCAGCCGCCACACTCTGAATTGCCCGCGCCGCCTGAGCGTAGGTCAACTGCACGTCCCCTGATGCGCAATAAAGCCGGTCTGGATGTGCCCTGACCGCATTGCGGAACATCTGTGTGACCGTGTCGAACTGCGGCATTGCCCGCTGGCTGTTGGTATCGCTCACGTCTGTCGCCTCTTGCCGTTTGATCCCATTCCTATTGCTTGCCCTCGAGGCCAACATTGGTCATCTCGTTGGTGCCGGGGATTTTCATCTCGAACGTCTCGGTCACCGAGGTATAGTCGTAGTACCCCAATCGGGCCAATGGACGGATGCGCGGGATGTCCAGCTTGCCCTCGGATGTAACGACCTCGTCCTGCACATGAATGCGCACAACCTCGCCATAGACCACATCCACCCAGCCGTGATTGGAACTGCCGCGCAGACGGTGCGTGCTGAGGTATTTGCATTCGAACTGTGCAGGGCTTTCGGCCACGCGGGGACCCGGCGCATCTACGCAAGGAGCGGCGGTGACACCGGCGTGGTCGAACTCATCCACGTCAGCGGCCACTTCCATCGCCGACAGATTGACCGCTTCGCGCAAATCATAGGTCGCCATGTTCCACACAAACCAGCCCGTTTCCTCGGCGTTGACAACAGTGTGCTTGCGCGCGCCCGAGGATAGCTGGTTGGCCGCGAACATCACCAAGGGGGGATCAAATGTCAGGTTCTGCCATTGCGAATAGGGCGCCAGATTGGCCACGCCATCCTTGCTGATCGTGCTCAGCCACCCGATGGGGCGCGGCACGGTACAGGACTTGAACGGCGAATAGGGCAGCGGGCAGGTTTCTGATCTTGGATCGTAATGCATAGGTCATTCCCTTGGGGCAACGGCATCGGGAAAGGTTAGGCGAAACCACAACATCGCGCCAGACAGTTTCCGTTTATCTCACAAGCTTAACGCAGACGCGCGTTGGTGCGCGAAACTCCCAACCGACAAAGTCATGGGGCTTGGCAGGATCAAGGGTGATCTGGCTGAACTCCTCCAGCAGGATGCGCAAAGCAAGTTCCATCTGCGCCAGCGACATCCATTTGCCTGCACAGAAGTGCGGACCAAAGCCAAAAGTGGCCACCTGTTTGGCCGTGCGGTTCATGTCGAAGGCCTCTGCGTTGGGAAAGACATCTTCGTCCCGGTTGGCCGACCCGATCACTGCCGAAACAGCCGCCCCTGCGGGGATCGTCACACCGCACAGCTCCACGTCTTGCTTGGGGCTGCGGCCCTGCGTCCCGATGGGGGCAACCCAACGCACGCCTTCGGTCACTGCCCGTTTCAACTGTGTGTCCATGTCAGCGCGCACCTGCCTCATCTGGTCGGGGTTCTCCAAGAGGCCCACCAAGGTGGTTGCCGCACCGTGTCCCGGTTCCTGCATGCCCCCCAAGAGCGTCACAAGAATGGTGGGCATCACATAGGCGCGCGGGCGACGCTCCCCCGCTGGCATGCCATGATACATCAGATGCGACAGGGGTGTGTCATTGGGGGCTGCTTCGAGCGCGGCAAAGATCGGGTCAAAAGCCGCGTTGATCTCGGCCTTGGTCTCATCGCAGATAGCGGTGCGTTCGGGGTCGCGACCAAAGTTGATGGCCCCCATGGCAAGTCCGTGAAACCACCTGCGCAACGTGCCCACATCGGCGTCCATCACGCCGAACGTCCGCGCCAGCGTCAGGGCAGAGATCGGCTCGAAATACGCATCAAGCAGATCGACTTCGCCATTCTCTGGGAAAGCCGCGATACAGTTGCGCGCAATGGGCCGCACGATCGCGTCGATATACTCCGCAACCTTTGCAGCGGCATAATGCGGCGCGATGCCCTTGCGCAATTCACGGTGCTGTGCGCCGTCCACATGGATGATCGCGGGATCGCCAAAGTGGCGCACAACAGGCGCGTCAGCATCCACGGCAGTGAAGATGTCCGTGTCGGTGGTCACACGGGTCACGTCGTCCCACTTGGTCACCAGCCAACTGTTCAGCGCAGGTACATATGCCACAGGCTCTTCCGCGCGTAGGCGGGCGTAGACGGCATAGGCATCCGCTTCGATTTCTTCGACGGTCAGGGTTTCTGCATAACTGCCTGTCATGGATTTACCTCGCTACGCGGCGGATAGGCATAGACTGGTTGCCAGTCCGCCCCCCATGTATCGCGCCAATATCTTTTGCGCTCTGAATGCTGGATGGGCTGGCCACCGTTCCACAGATCGGCTTCCGGTCGGGCGTGCGTATCGAAATACGCGATCAGTTGCGCGTCTAGCGTGGCGATGACTTCGGCAAAGTCGGGATCACCGGCCAGATTCTGCGCCTCACGCGGGTCGTTCTCAACGTCATAAAGCGCGTCTTCAAACGGCATGCTGCCGCCTTGGAACCGCTTGAAGTAAGCCCATTTGGCCGTGCGCGCGACACGGGTTTCTTCTTGCTCGGAAAACACAATGTCCGCGCCCCAATCCGGCGGCGCCGCGCCGCGCAGCTCGGCTGCAAAAGACCGGCTGGGCACGTCCTCGGCAGGGGCCAGACCGACGTGATCCAGCACTGTAGCGAAGACATCCATGTTGGAGACCATCCGCGACGACCGCACCCCCTCAGGCGTGACACCCGAATGGCGCATGATCATCGGGATGTGGTGCGCTGCACGGTGCATGTTGGATGGCAACGTGGCAGAGCCGTGGCCCCAAAAGCCATGTTCACCCGTCGACAGGCCGTGATCGGTGGTAAAGATCAGCAGTGTATTGTCCGCGATCCCCAGCCGCTCCAACGCCGCCATGATCTGGCCCACGCCATCATCGACCATAGAGATTTGCGAATAGAAATTACGCAAGGTGTCCAGATCATTGGGCGCGCGCATCAACATCGAGAAATCCAAATGCGCCGAGGATTCCGCCTGCCGCAGCACAAACCCGTCAACCGCCGCCTTGCTCAGGCCTTGGCGCGGGATGGAGTGCATCGGACAGTCGGCATACCGCGCAGTATGGCGGTTCTCATCCGTTTCTTTGGTGGCAGGCCAGTGGCCGTAAGGCGCGGGATACGGCAGATAAAGGAAGAACGGCCTGTCCTCTGCCACATGTTCTTCCATAAAGTCGATGCCCTTGGCCGTGAAGAAATCTACCGAATGGCCCGTCTGGTCGTAGACCGCTCCGTTGTCGAAGATCTTGTTGCGGTAAAAGCTGCGCACATGACCGTCTTCAAGCGTGACCCAGTTGTCGAACCCTTCGGCGGGGGACGTGGGTTGGCCAAGGTGATACTTGCCCACCAATGCTGTGGCATATCCTTCGGCCTTGAGGGTCTTGGGCAAAGTCTGCAACCCGTCAAGCGCATGCCAGTCTGCAGGCCAATCCGCCATTTGGCGGTCATCGATCCATGAGTGCACCCCGTGTTGCGAAGGCAGCATGCCCGTCAGCACAGACGCCCGGCAAGGCGAGCAAAACGCATTGGGACAAAACGCGTTGTCATAGGTCACGCCAGTCTGTGACAACCTGTCCAGATGTGGCGTGTGGATCTCATCGTTTCCATA
>CALAIJ010000075.1 GCA_937923365.1 uncultured Sulfitobacter sp. | reverse complement strand
GACGCGCCATTGCGTCCCGCACAGGCTGCACATTTTGTCTGATTGCGGCACTCTGCGTTCGTTTTTGGCATGGCCTTGTCCGAGACCCTCAGCCAATGTGACACGAAACCACCGTTCCAAAGGACACTGCCGATGCCACTGACCATGAACCGAGACGTCTTTATCACCTGTGCTGTCACAGGCTCCGGTGGCACGCAGGATCGTAGCCCGCATGTTCCGCGCTCTCCCAAGCAGATTGCCGATAGCGCCATTGCAGCGGCCAAGGCAGGGGCCGCAATTGTGCACTGCCACGTGCGCGACCCCGAGACCGGACAGCCAAGCCGTGATCTGCGCATGTTCCGCGAAGTCACGGACCGCGTCCGTGACAGTGACACCGACGTGGTCCTGAACCTGACGGCGGGTATGGGCGGCGACATCGTCTTTGGCGATGTGGAAAACCCGATGCAGCTTAGCCAACAGGGCACGGACATGGCAGGCGCCACAGAGCGTGTGGCCCATGTGGCCGAGTGCCGCCCGGAGATTTGCACGCTTGATTGCGGCACCATGAATTTTGCCGAAGCCGATTATGTCATGACCAACACGCCCGGCATGTTGACAGCCATGGGCCGGATGATGACCGAAATGGGCGTCAAACCAGAGATCGAAGCCTTCGATACAGGCCATTTGTGGTATGCAAAACAATTGGTTAAGGACGGCGTTCTTGACAGTCCCGCATTGGTGCAACTGTGCATGGGCGTGCCTTGGGGTGCGCCCGATGACCTCAATACTTTCATGGCGATGGTCAATAACGTGCCTGACGACTGGACTTTTTCCGCCTTCGGTCTGGGGCGCAACCAGATGGCTTATGTCGCAGCAAGCGTGCTGGCTGGCGGCAACGTGCGGGTCGGGCTTGAGGACAATCTGATGCTCGACAAAGGTGTGCTGGCAGAGAATTGGCAGTTGGTTGAACGTGCGCAGAACATCGTGGAAAACCTTGGTGCGCGGGTTATCGGCCCTGACGAAGTACGCACCAAGCTGGGCCTTGAAAAGCGCGCGCCCGTCTAAGGCGTGCCGGACAGCAATTTAACGAAGGTGGGCCCATGAAAAGCCGTCACGCTCCGCGCTCTTTTGGGCCCCTCAGGCTGACGGCAGTTGCACTGGCCGCGATGCTGGGCCTTGGCGCCTGCACCGCACCTGCGGTGGTCACGCCCGAGTTTCAGGTCAGCTACCGCGATCAGGGCACGCCCATCGGCGTTACCTCGCGCTTTGAAGCGGGTAAGTTCGTGGGCCTGTGGTATCTGCGCGGCTATCTGCCCGAGGCCGAGAAATTTGACCAGCTGGTCTTCAAGACGGGCGGCAAGGGGCCACAGTTTCGCCTTGGGGCCTTTGTCTGCGACGGGGCGGGCATCTGCGGCAACTTTGCCGAAGACCTTGAAACCACAAGATTGGGTAAGGGCCGCTTCAAAGTGAAAATGTTCAACGGCCAGGACCGCGAACTTTGGGTGCTTTGGGTGGATGAGGGCTTTCGCACCGCTGTGATTGGGAATCCCGCAGGCACATTTGCATGGATCATCGACCGCGCGCCCAAAGGCGGGGCGGACCGGATCAAGGCGGCACGGGAAATTCTGGACTTCAACGGCTACAATGTCAGAGCGCTAAAGGTGAAATGATGACCAAAACAGCAGCAGTTATCGGCGGTGGTGTGATCGGGGGCGGCTGGGCCGCGCGGTTCATGCTGAACGGGTGGGACGTGGCCGTCTATGACCCCGACCCAGAGGCCGAGCGCAAGATTGGTGCCGTGCTGGACAATGCCCGCCGTGCCTTGCCGGGGCTGACGGATGTGGCTTTGCCCGCCGAGGGTAAAGTCACTTTCGGGAAAACGGTAGAGGACGTCGCCAAAGGCGCCAGCCTGATCGTTGAAGCCGTACCAGAGCGATTGGAGATCAAACAGGCCGTTTACGCCCAGATCGAAGCGGTCAATGAAACCGGGATCATCGCATCATCCACCTCAGGGATCATGCCAAGCGACTTGCAGGCCAAGATGGCGCATCCCCAGCGGTTGATCGTCGCGCACCCCTTCAATCCGGTTTACCTGCTGCCGCTGGTCGAACTTGTTGGTGGCACGCAAACCGATGCCACGCATATCGAAACAGCTAAGGGCATCTACTCCAGTCTTGGCATGTATCCGCTGCATTGCCGTGTCGAGATCGAGGGTTTTCTGTCCGACCGCCTGCAAGAGGCTTTGTGGCGCGAGGCGTTATGGCTGCTCAAGGACGAGGTCGCCACCGCCGAGGAAATCGATGCTGCCATCGCCTATGGTCCCGGTCTGCGCTGGGCGCAGATGGGCACCATGCAGACCTTCCATCTGGCCGGTGGCGAAGGAGGCATGCGCGCCATGCTTGCCATGTTCGGCCCCTGCCTCAAATGGCCCTGGACCAAGCTGATGGATGTGCCCGATCTGACGGATGACTTTGTCGAGATGGTCGGCGACCAGTGTGACACCCAAGCCGGAGCGCGCAGCCCACGTGATCTGGAAGTGATCCGTGACAACAATCTTGTGGGCATCATCCGCGCGCTCAAGGCGCAGAATTGGGGTGCCGGGGCCGTGGCCCGCGCCCATGACGCGCATCTGCGCGCGGCCACACCTGAATTGCCCGCCGATACGCCTGTGCAGACCGCGCACCGGACCGTGCCGCTGGATTGGACCGACTATAACGGCCATATGACCGAAAGCCGCTATTTGCACGCTTTTGCCGATGCGACCGACAGATTCATGGAAATCATCGGCTGCGATGCGGAATACATCTCGTCAGGGGGGAGCTATTTCACAGCAGAAACCCACATCCGCCATCTTGATGAGGTACACGCAGGCGCGATCATCACCATCGAGACCCAAGTGATCTTGGGCGAGGGGAAGAAGATGCACCTCTTCCACGTCATGCGTGAAGGGGACCGAGTGCTGGCCACCGGAGAGCACTTCTTGCTGCATGTCTCGCTCGAGACGCGCAAACCCAGCGCGCCGTCACCACAGATCGAGGCCGCCCTGACCCGCTTTGCCAAAGGACACGCAGGACTGCCCGCGCCTGACGGGCTGGGCCGCGCCATCGGAGGGGCGCGGTGAAACGGGTCCTGATTACCGCCGGCGCAGGCGGGATCGGGCGGGCCATGGGCGACGCCTTTGACGCTGCCGGGTTCGAGGTCTGGGTCACGGATGTGGACGCCGCTGCCTTGGCAGAATGTCCGAAGACGTGGCACTGCCACCAGGCCAGTGCCGCGGATGAGGGGGCGATGGCGGAAGTCTTCGCGCAGATCGACAGTCTGGATGTGCTCTGCGCCAATGCGGGCATCGCCGGCCCCACCGCCCAGGTCGAAGACGTGGCCCTTGAGGACTGGCGCGCCTGCGTCAGCGTCAACCTTGAGGGGGCATTTCTGGCCGCAAAATACGCAAGTCCCATGATGAAAAGTGCAGGGCAGGGCGTGATAACGCTGACGTCTTCCACGGCGGGCCAGTTCGGCTATCCCAATCGCGCGCCTTATGCGGCGGCGAAATGGGCGATCATCGGCCTGATGAAAACGCTCGCGATGGAGCTTGGCCCCCATGGCATTCGCGCCAATGCAATCTGCCCTGGTGCGGTCGAGGGGCAGCGCATGGAAGGTGTGCTGGAGCGCGAAGCCGCCGCCAAGGGCATGACCCGCGATCAGGTCTATGCGGGCTATGCGGCGGGCACGTCCATGCGGTCCTTTGTGCAGGCCTCCGACATTGCGGACATGGCCGTGTTTTTGGGCTCTGACCAGGCAAGGATGGTATCCGGACAAGTCATCGCCGTCGACGGACATACGGAAAACCCGGACCCAAAAGTGTAGATCAGCAGTGCCTTCGCACTCTGTGGCACCACGTCAAAAGAGACAATTTTTGGCGCGCGGCTGCGGGTTCTTCTTGGCGGTTTTAAGATTACGTGATAGCGAAGCCAAAGCCCGAGACTTCATTCAAAGTCCGGCCCGGCCAATTTGGCCACATCACCAAAAAGGACAGCGAATATGGCCAGCGAGGCCGCAATGGTTGAGACAAGCGACGCAAGCGGGGCCGATGGTTGGGACTGGCCCACAATTGCCTTGTTTGTCGGATGCCTCGCGACCTGGGTGTTTGCGTTGATGCTGTATGGCTCTTGGGCATTGCCTGCTTTTATCCTGCTGGTGCTGGCACTGGTGCTGCACTCATCTCTAAGCCACGAAATCCTGCATGGGCATCCGTTTGCGTCGGTGCGCGCCTGCACTTTGTTGGGGCTGATCCAGCCGGGGCTTGCGGTCCCTTATATGCGGTTCAAGCGGCTGCATCTGGCGCATCACATGGATGCCAATCTGACCGACCCTTATGACGATCCGGAAACCAATTATCTGGACCCCGCAGAATGGGCCGCCTTGCCGCGCTGGCAGCAGCGTATCCTGCATATCAACAACACGTTGGCAGGGCGCATTCTGGTCGGCCCCCTCATCGGCCAATGGGCATTTGTCACAAGTGACTGGGAGCAGATCAGGCAAGGCGACCGCGAAGTGCTGTCCGACTGGATAGTTCATGTTCCGGGAGTGGTGCTGACGCTGGTGCTGGTCGGCCTGTCGCCGATGCCCATCTGGGTGTATCTTTTGGCCTGCTACGGTGCCTTGGCAATCCTGAAGATTCGAACCTTTCTGGAACACCGCGCGCATAAGCGGGCCTCAGCACGAACGGTGGTTGTCGAAGACCGGGGGCTGCTGGCGTTTTTGTTTCTCAACAACAATTACCATGTTGTGCACCACATGCATCCCAAGGTGTCTTGGTATGCGCTGCCCGCCCTTTACCGGTCACGGCGCGCGCAATATCTGGCGCGCAATCAGGGGTACGTCTATCGCTCCTACGGGCAGGTGCTGGCAAAGTATCTCTGGCGTAGCAAGGACCCCGTGCCTCATCCGCTCTGGCAGGACGGGGCAGAATAGGCCACAAGGCACGGCATGGACACCTTCATGTCAGAGCCATGGTTGCCGGATATCTGGATCATCGTCACGCTATTGGCGGCAACTTTTCAGACTGTGCGCTTCATGCTGCAAAAGCAGTTGTCGACGACGACCTTGTCCGCGGCTGGCGCTACGTTCTCAAGGTTTGTCTATTCCGCGCCGCCCATTCTGTTCCTGCTGGCGGTCTACTTGTGGGCCTCGCGGCAGACATTGCCCACGCCCGCGCCTGCCTTCTGGGGCTACGGGCTGGCCGGCGGGGCTGCGCAGATTGCTGCGACCATTTGCGTCGTGTTGTTGTTCAAGCAACGCAATTTTGCAGTCGGGATCACGTTCAAGAAGACCGAAGTCATCCTCACCGTCCTTGTCGGGTGGGTCGTGCTGGGCGAGGGGGTCTCGGCCCTCGGGTTTCTGGCCATCGCACTTGGGGTGGCAGGGTTGCTGTTGCTGTCGGGCGGCGCGCAGGCCAAGGGGCTGCGGCTGCGTGATCTGGGCAACAAGGCCACAGGGCTTGGATTGGCGTCAGGCTTTTTGTTCGCGATTTCCGCCATCACCTATCGCGGCGCCACGTTTAACGTGGCTTCAGAGGACCCCTTGGTGCGCGCGGGCGTCACATTGGCTGCCGTGGTCTGCATGCAAACACTGATCATGGTGGTTTGGCTACATCTGCGCGAGCGTGAAGAGATGCGCCGTGTCTGGGACGCGCGGCGCACGGCAGTGTGGATTGGCCTGACCTCTATGGGCGGCTCGTTTTGCTGGTTTGTGGCATTTGCCGTTCAGAACGCAGCTTACGTCAAAGCGCTGGGGCAGGTGGAACTGATCCTGAGCATTGCCGCCACAACATTGTTTTTCAAAGAAAAGATCAGCGGACGCGAATGCCTTGGCATGGCCGTGCTGGTCGGCTCCATCGTGATGCTGGTCCTGGTGACTTAGTCGTCCGGTTGCGGGTAGCCGCGCAGACGCAGAAACAGGCTTTCTTCATCGTTGTTCTTGAAAAACGGCACCGATGACGGGGGGGAGGTATCGCCGGCGCGGGCCTGAATTTCGGCCAGAACCACCTCGGTGATAAAGGGCATGTCAAAGGCGCGCGCATCCGCCAAGGAAACCCATTGCAAGTGCGACAGCTCATCAGACGCGGCATCGAAATTGTCCAGATCGCTGCTGACGGCATCGGCGTCCAGCAAGAAGAACCGTGCGTCAAAGCGGCGCGGCCTGCCCGGCGGTGTCAGGGCGCGGAACACAAATTGCAAAGGGGCTGCGTGGGGCCGGTGGCCTGTAGCGGCGAAGCTCTGCCAGTCGGGGTGGACGGGGCCGTCCCATGCGCCCGGCGTGCCCAGGACCAGACCCGTTTCCTCCCAAAGCTCGCGAATGGCTGCGGCTGCCAGTGCGACAGCCAGCGCCGGGTCCGAATCCTCGGCGATGCGGGCAGCGCAGGTGTCTGTCAGCGCGGTCGCCAGCGGGATTTCTGCATCGCCCGCGTCCACAGCACCACCCGGAAACACGAACTTGTTTGGCATGAACACGGCCTTTGCACCGCGCTGACCCATCAATATGCGCGGCGCGGTATGGCGGTCGCGCAAGACGATCACGGTCGCCGCGTTGCGGATTTGTGTCTTGTCTATGGGGGTCGTCGTCATGCACGCGCCTTTCAAAGGTCAGCGGCGCGGTCTTTCGGGTTGGCCAAAGCCCCCCATGCCTTTGGCCCATTGGAAACCAATCAGCGCGCCCTTCAATCTGGGCAGAAGGTAAAGCGACAGGCCCACACATCCAACCGAAAAGATCGTAAACAGCGTCAAAGGTTCCGGCCGCCAATGAACGAACACGATGTGCAGCAAAGGCGCCATCAAATGGCCCACAATCAGGATGGTCAGATAGGCGGGTCCGTCGTCGGCACGGTGGTGGTGAAACGCTTGATGGCAAGAGGTGCAGTCATCGTTCACTTTCAGATAGCCGTGCAGCAAGGGGCCTTTGCCGCAGCGAGGGCATTTGCCACGCCACCCGCGAAAGATCGAAGGCCAGCGCGGACGTTCGGTTTCGGTGGTGGTTGGCTGCTGTACTGTGTCCATGCAACATACATGCGCAATTGCGTGCCCGAAAGGAAGCGTCGATCGCCGCCTTGCGGCGCCATGTCGCAAAGGGCTCTCAAAGTTTTTCAGACAATCCGCGACGGAATGCAGGTGCCACCCCGTATCACCATGGACCACGCCAAAACGGGGTGGTCCAAAGGATCATAGGAGAGACCTGATGACATTGAGAGCAAACCTGAAGATCGCAGGCCTTGTGGCCGTGTTGGCACTGGGCGGCGGAGCCGTCTGGGCAAAAAGCGGCGGCCACGCCAAACATTTCGGCGAGATCGACGCAGACGGCAACGGTCAGGTGACCCAAGCCGAGCTTGCCGCCCACGCCGCTGCGCGTTTTGCTGCTGCCGACACCGATGGTGACGGACAACTGAATGCCGAAGAACTGGCCAACCGCAGCAAGGCACGGCGGGCCAAGCGCGCCGAGAAGATGCTCGATCGGCTTGACACCGACGGCAATGGCAAGCTGAGCCAAGAAGAGATCATGGCGCGGCGCGATCCCGCCAAGATGTTCGAACGGCTGGATGCGGACGGCAATGGCGCGCTCAGCGCCGAGGAGTTCGCCAAGGCGCGCCACCACGGCAAGCGTCACGGCAACAAGCAAGCCAAAGACTGATGGCCCAAGGGCGCGCGGAAGCTTGTAAAGGCCCTGCGCGCCCTTTAGCCAAGGCTGCAATGAAGGCGGACACACCAGATGAGGACGCGGCATTGCTCGCGCGCTATGCGGCGGGGGATGCAGCGGCGGCAGGGCTTTTGGCCACGCGGCTCACGCCTCTGATGTATGGTCACGCGTTGCGGGTCCTTGGGGATGGGGCCGAGGCGCAGGACGTGGCCCAGGAAGCGCTGATGCGGCTATGGAAGATCGCGCCGCAATGGCGGGCGGGCGAGGCCAAGGTCAGCACGTGGATTTACCGTGTGGTTGCCAATCTGTGCACGGATCTCTTGCGCAAGCGCCGCACCACGCCGCTCGACGATGTGGCTGAACCTGCCGATCCCGCGCCCTCTGCCGCAGCACAGATGCAGCAGGCGGCCCGAGTGGATGCATTGCAGGCCGCACTGGCAGTTTTGCCGGACCGGCAGCGGCAGGCGGTCGTACTGCGCCACATTGACGGCTTGGCGAACCCGGAGATTGCCAGCATTCTAGGCGTCGGCGTTGAGGCGGTCGAAAGTCTGACCGCGCGGGGAAAACGGGCACTTACAGCCGCATTGGCAGACCAGAAAGAAGCGTTGGGGTATCAAGATGACAACGGATAAAGACCACAACAACGACGCAGAGCTCGAGGCGCTGTTTCAAGCGGCCCGCAGCACGCCACCACAGGTGCCGGATGCTTTGCTTGCGCGGGTGCAGGCGGATGCGCTGGCCCAGCAACCAAGGCGCAGGCGCAATCTTTGGGAGGCGTTCGTGAACGCCACCGGAGGGGTCCCTGCCGTGTGCGGCTTGGCCACAGCAGCCTGCGTTGGTCTGTGGATCGGCATCGCGCCCCCCGACGTGATGCCCGATCTGGGTGGCATCGTGCTGGGCGTCGAGACCACGACGGAGGACGAGACAGCCGCGTTCGGCTGGGACATCGAGGAAGGATAAGTCATGAGCGATCAGATCAAAACGTCACGGCGTTTCAAAGTGGTGCTGGCGTGCTCATTGGCGCTGAACCTGCTGGTGGCGGGCATGGTGGCAGGGGCCGCATGGCGACATGGCGGCGACAGAGGCGGCGGGTGGCGCAGTGCTCCGCCCGCCTTGCAGGGCTATGCCGCACCTTACGTGCGTGCCTTGCCACAAGCGCAGCGGCGCAGCCTGCATAAGGCGATCCGGCAGTCGTCCAGCCGTGAAGAGCGGCGTGCAGCCTATCAGGACATGCTGGGTGCGCTGCGGGCAGAGCCTTTTGACGCGCAAGCCGTGCGCGCCCTTCTGACAGCGCAGCGCGACCGCGTGTTGGCCGCGCAGTCCGCAGGTCAGACCCAATGGATCGCCTTGGTCGAAGCGATGACGCCTCAGGAACGGGCCGCCTATGCCGACCAGCTGGAAGAGACGCTTAAGAAACGGCGTTCACGCAAGGGTAAACGTGGGCGGGAGTGATGACTGCCACCCCGTGACGGCTTGCGCCCTGCCGCCAGATATGCGCTCTGTGCGTTTCAAAGGCACGACAGGGGCAAGGCCATGACCAACGCAGATGAGATCATCACAGAACTGCGCATTTCCGCGCTGCGCCGCGTGGCGGGGGTGGTCACCTTTCTGGCTTTGTCGGTTGTGTTGCTGTGGGTCAGCGTGCAGCGCCCGCCAATCCTTTATCTTCAAATCCTGATGATTGCAGGCGGCATAGGCGCGCTTTTTGGTGCCCGCGCGGTCTGGCGGTCCGGGGCGGATGCCGTGGTGCTGACGGCCGCAGGGCTTCACGACACGCAAGGCACGCCCATCGCTCCCATCGAAGAGATCGAGGCCGTGGATGGCGGGTTCTTTGCATTTCGCCCGTCCAACGGCTTTACCGTGCGCCTACGCACCGGTGCCAGTCTGCAATGGCGTCCGGGGCTTTGGTGGCGCATCGGACGGCGGATCGGAGTGGGTGGTATGACCCCGCGCCAGTCGGGCAAGCTGATGTCCAATCTGCTGGGCGACATGATCAAGGAACGCGCTACACAAGAAAACGACCCGCAGCGCTAGGCACTACGGGTCTGAAGGATCGTTTTATGGTCGGTCTGATCAGTTACAGGCGTCAAAGCATACGACGGGCGCATAGCGCGGACGGGTGAACACAAAGGTGCGAATTTCGTCCACGGTCAGCCCCGTCTCGAATGGCGGGTCATAGTTGCTCCATGTCTCAAGCAGCACCACACGCTCATTGCCCAGCATGATAGGCAGCTTATTATGCCAGTTGAGCACTTCAGCGTCCGTCAACGCAGCAATGTTGCCGCGCACTTCAGACCAGTCGCGGCGGTACTCGTCATTGACCGCGTCGTACCAAATCTGGCTGATGCGCATGTCTGTCTGGCCCTGACTGTGGGTCAGATATTCGAACATGTCACGGGTGCCGTCGAAATAGGCATTGTCGATTGGCACGGTTTCGCGGCTAATGGCGTCACCGATGGAATAGGCAGCCTTTTGGTGCATTCCATAGGTCCGGTAGGCGTCATGGATCGCAAAGACCGACAGGTAAGCCCAGAACATGACGGGCATCACCAGCATGGCTTCGACCGCGACTGTGCCATCCTCGCGGCGGGCAAAGTCGCAGCGCACCCAGTTCAGGCATCGTTGCAAGGTGGATTTGTTGGCCATTAGTTCGGCTCCTGTACAAATACGGCGGATGAGACCATGCGCGCCCGGCCGGAGCCGTCTTTCTCAAAGGCGTAGCCCAGACCCGTGGTGGGGAAGACCGGCAGGAACTTTACGCAGGCACGCAGGATCATCACCTGATGCTCAAAGCCCAACGTGAAACCACGGGCTGGCTGGACATCCTCGCTGACGTCGATGCAGTCAGGTTCCTGATCGAACGTGGAAAAGGCACGCGGGTTGATCGGTGTCATTTCAAGGCGCAGCGTGGTTTCGCAATCGTCGATGAAACCCGCGTTGTCGCAGATCATGTCCTTGAGGAACCCATGTGTCATCGGCGTGTTGGTGTTCAGCCGCACATAGCGCACGGTCATGTCCAACCCACGGTCCAGAAACATGTGGCGCATCGAGTAGAGACCCATTTCCACACCCATCAGGAAGACAGAGAACAAGAGCGGGACAAAAATCACAAACTCGATCATGATCGCGCTGCCATCTTCCTTGCGGCCAAAGCGCCGCAAGCGTTTTTTCAAAGCATGCATCATTGTGTGAGCCTCAACTGGTTGATCTGACGCGCGATCGCTTCGAAAGCGTCCTCGATTTTGATGCCTTCCACACGGAAGAAGTGGCTGGGTGACGAGGCGCAGTATTCCATCACATCCGCGCCGTGGTCGCCCACTTCAAAGCCGATGGACCAGATCACGATGTTCTTGGCCTTGGCCGCGTCGCACATGTTGTAAAGCAACTGGTCGCCGAAGGTTTCAGAGTACTTCGTGTAGTAGAATTGATTGTGGTAGTACGAGTTCACGTAGTTCCACAGATAGTAGTTAAAGTTGTAGTTGGCCCAGTGCACGATTTCACTGTCGGAGTTGTAGTAGTGGCTGGCAATCCTGGTGGCAGAAGAGTTCTGGCCGTCCGTCATCAGCACCACAGTCTTGAGCGTTTCATCGTCGGTATACTCCGCAGGACGGGGGCTAAAGACGCTGTCTACATGACCCGCTGAGGACAGGCTTTGGTTGATGCTGCGGAAGGATGGATCCAACATCGCAACGGCCCATTTCATGCCAAAGAAAATCTGTGTACCCGCACGCGGCTTCATCTTGTTGATCTGCTGCTTGAGGTACGTCGGGTTCTGGCTGGTCGGAATGATCCGCTCGTATTCATAGCGCGGGCAAACCGTGTCATAGCGCGTGTTCTGCTGGGTGCCTGACTGGATCGAATAGGTGTTCCACTGAAAGTGCTGCATCTGCGTATAGAAACGCGATGTGTCCAGCTGCGTGGTGCTGAATTCATTGTTATTGAACTCAAGACAATGCGAGTAGCTGTGCAACTGATTCACGTTCAGGCGGTCAAAGATCAACGGACCCGCATTCACATGCTGTGAATAGGGGACAAGGTTGATCGAGATCAAATCCGCGTTCGCTGGCGACAAAACGGTATCAATGAACGTTCCTGCAGCATCCTGCATGTTGTCCATCTTGTTGTTGTCTTTCATCGAACCGGACACGTCCAGTACCAGAGAAATCTCAACCTTGTTGACCTTCTCTTCGGCGCGGGCATTGGCAGGCACGGGCAGGGTGCTTTGACCC
>CALAIJ010000074.1 GCA_937923365.1 uncultured Sulfitobacter sp. | reverse complement strand
GGCAACGACACGCTGGATGGCGGCGACGATGCCGACTTTGTCAATGGCGGCTTTGGCGACGACCTTGTGCTGGGCGGCGCGGGCGATGATACGCTGGAAGGCTGGTTCGGCAATGACACCATCGACGGTGGTGCGGGCAATGACTTTATTGATGCCGACAACGACAGCGACTCGGTCTCGGGTGGCGACGGCAACGACACCATTCTGGGTGGCTTCAGCGTTGACACCGACACGCTTGAGGGCGGTGCGGGCAATGACAGCATCGACGGCCAGGCAGGCGACGACCTGATCTACGGCGGCACCGGCGCGGACGTGCAACTGGGCTCGGAAGGGGACGATACCTTCTTCCTTGAGGACGACTTTGGCGCGGACACCATAACCGGTGGCGAATTCGACGAAACCAATGGCGACACGCTGGACATGTCCGCCGTGTCCCAGAACACCACCGTGGACCTGACCAACGCGGACCCGGAGGCGGGCACTGTTTCTAACGGCACTGATACGGCCAGCTTTGCCGAGATCGAGAACATCGTTCTGGGCGGCGGGCGCGACACCGTTGTGCTGGCAGATGGCTCAGGCGATGACACGGTGCAGGCGTTCGACATGACCGACAGTGGTGATGGCACGACCATGGACCAGTTGGATGTCTCGGGCCTGAATGGCCTTGGCGGGCTGGAGCCTGTCAACACCAGCGATGTGACCGTGACCGACACCAATGGTGACGGCACAGGCGACGCGATCCTGACCTTCCCGAATGGCGAAAGCATCACCCTTGTGGGCGTGACGCCCGATCAGGTGGACACCCCGGCGGAACTGGAAAGCATCGGCATTCCGGCGCCCATCGTGGTCAACGACAACATCGTTTCAGGCACGGCGGATGATGACATCATCAGCGCAGGCTATACGGATACCGATGGCACCGAAGTGGACGGCAATGACGCGCTGGGCACCCATGGTGAGACGGTCGGCTCCAACGCGGATTCCATTCAGGCAGGCGCGGGCAACGACAGCGTCGATGCAGGCGCAGGCGACGATACCGTGGATGGCGGCATCGGTGCCGACACCCTTGAGGGCGGCATCGGCGCGGACCTGATCCTGGGCGGTGACGATAACGACCTGATGTACGGCCAGGACGGCGCCGACACGCTGGATGGCGGCGCGGGAGACGACTTCCTCTCTGGTGGTGCGGACGCGGACAGCCTGACAGGTGGCGCGGGCAATGACGACTTCGACGGGGGTGACGGCAACGACACCATCATCGGCGGCATTGGCAACGACAACATGGATGGCCAGGCAGGCGACGACAGCATGTCGGGCGGCACTGGCAACGACAGCATGTGGGGCGGCACCGGCAACGACACGCTGGACGGCGGCGACGACAACGACGCGATCTATGCAGGCGCGGGTGATGACAGCGTCGATGGCGGCGCTGGCATCGACTACATTGAACTGTCCTCTGGCGCGGATACTGTGAACGCAGGCGACGATCAGGACAACATCAACGTCCTGGCGGGCAGCTACGTGGATGGCACCGTCGTCACCGTAGATGGCGGCGCAGGCGGCGTGGACGACGATACGCTGAACCTCGGCGCGTGGGACGCATACCGCAATCTGAGTGAAACAGCCGACAGTGACGGCAACAGCACGTCCGGCTCTGTCGAGGTGCTGGACGCCTCCGGCAACTGGGTCACGTTCAACTTCGTCGAGATCGAGAACCTGATCCTGCCAGCAACTGACCTGACCCCCGACTTTATCGTGGAAGGTGACGCGGGCGATAACCTGATTAACGCGGCCTATACCGGCGACCCCGAAGGCGACCTGATCGATGCGGGCGACCACAGCGACGGGTCCGACGCAGACAGCGTTGTCGCGGGCGCGGGCAATGACACCGTGTTCTCGGGCGCAGGCGACGACACCGTTCAGGGTGACGGCGGCGCGGACGAACTGCACGGGGATGCCGGCAACGATATCCTTGACGGTGGCGCGGACAATGACAGCCTCTTTGGTGGTGAAGGCAATGACACCATGCTGGGTGGCATCGGTGATGACAGCATGGAAGGCTGGCTGGGCGACGACAGCATGCTCGGCGGCGACGGCAACGACTATATCGACGGCGCGCAAGGCAACGACACGCTCGAAGGCGGCGCGGGC
Source organism: uncultured Sulfitobacter sp. (assembly GCA_937923365.1). Classification (GTDB taxonomy): domain Bacteria; phylum Pseudomonadota; class Alphaproteobacteria; order Rhodobacterales; family Rhodobacteraceae; genus Sulfitobacter. Next base: position 4,414 of record CALAIJ010000074.1, on the reverse strand, counting down.
AACGACACGTTGCTGGGCGGCTCTGACGTGGGCAATGACAGCCTTGACGGTGGCGCGGGCAACGACAGCCTCAGCTCTGGCGACGGTGATGACACGCTTGCTGGCGGCACTGGCGACGACAGCATCTTTGGTGGCGGCGGTGATGACATCATCGTCATGGAAGATGGCTTTGGCAACGACACGATCCACGGATGGACGGGTACGGAAACGGACGGGGACACGCTTGACCTCAGCGCTGTGACCTCGGACCTGACGGTTGACCTGACGGCCAGCGACCCCGAAGCGGGTTCCATCAGCGATGGTACCTCCACGGCGACCTTCCTCGATATCGAGAACATCGTTCTGGGTGGTGGTCGCGATACGCTTGAATTGGCCGATGGTGGCGGTGCCGACAGCGTCCAAGCCTTTGACATGACCGACAGCGGCGATGGCACGACCAACGACCAGTTGGACGTCTCTGCCCTGACCTCGGACGGTGGCACGACCCCTGTGACCACGGATGACGTGACCGTGACCGACACCAATGGTGACGGCACCGGCGACGCGATCCTGACCTTCCCGGGCGGCGAAAGCATCACGCTGGTGGGTGTGACACCTGATCAGGTGGACAGCCCTGCGGAACTGCAAAGTATCGGTATTCCAGCACCTGGCCCCAACTTTATTGTTGAAGGCACGGGCGGGGATGACGACATTGACGCAAGCTATGTTGGTGACCCTGAAGGTGACATGGTCGACAACAACGATCACTCAGACGGTTCGAACGCAGACAGCATCCAGGCGGGCGACGGCAACGACACTGTAAACAGTGGCGATGGCAACGACACCATTGATGCTGGCACGGGCGACGATCTTGTGTTTGCAGGGGCGGGTGACGACACCATTCTGGGTCAGGCTGGCGCGGATACGCTGAACGGCATGTCTGGCGACGACCTAGTTGACGGTGGCGCGGACAACGACTCTCTCGTGGCCGAAGACGGCTCTGGCAACGACACCATCATCGGTGGCGAAACCGGTCTGGATGAGGACGAACTGGCCTCGTTCAAGACGGGCGACGTGGTTGTCGACCTGACCGCTGGTGGCACTGCCGCTGATTCCGAAAGCGGTACTCTGGTAGACGGCGCTGATACGATCACCTTCTCTGAAATTGAGACGATCACCCTTGCTGGTGGCAACGATAGTGTCATCGGTTCTGATGGTAACGACAGCGTTGCGACAGGTAGCGGTGCAGACACGGTCGACGGTGGCGCTGGTGATGACAGCTTTGATCTGGGCGGCGCGGATGGCGTTGAGGATGTCGTGGTCTTCTCTGATGGCGATGGTAACGACACTGTCGACAACTTTGAAACCCCGACCGACAACGGCGACGGCACCTTTACGGGTCTTGACCAGCTCGACGTCTCGGACCTGACGGACGATAACGGTGCGCAGGTTAACACCAGTGACGTGCTGGTCACGGACACCAATGGCGACGGCACGGGCGACGCGATCCTGAACTTCCCCAACGGGGAGACGATCACGCTGGTGGGTGTCACGCCCGCCGAGGTCAACTCCCCCGCCGCACTTGAAGCGATGGGCATTCCTGCCCCCGACTATGTCGTAAGCGGCACGGGCGGCGATGACATCATCGACACAGGCTATGTCGGCGATCCCGAAGGCGACATGATCGACGACAATGACGCGCTGGATGGTTCACAAGACGATGTGGTGCAGGCCGGTGCAGGCAACGACAGTGTTGTCTCGGGCGCGGGCGACGACGAAGTCTTTGGTGCCGATGGCGCTGACACGCTCATTGGTGGTGATGGCAACGATACGCTGGACGGTGATGATGTATTTGCCACAGGCGGTGCTGACAGCATCGATGGCGGTGCGGGCAACGACCAATTGATCGGTGACGCCTTTGACGACACGCTTTTGGGTGGCACGGGCAATGACACGATATTTGCCGGTGACGACAACGACCTGATCGATGGCGGCGCGGACGATGACCAGATATTCGGTCAAAGCGGCGACGACACGATCGTTGTCGGGGACGGGTTCGGCAACGACACCGTTGTTGGCGGCGAGACCGGTGAGACAAACGGCGACTTGCTGGATGCCAGCACGTCCACCGCGGATCTGACCCTTGATCTCAGCGCAAACGGTGCTGGTGATCCTGAAAGCGGCACGCTGGGGGACGGCACGGATACGCTGACCTTCTCCGAGATCGAGAACATCGAACTGGGCGCCGGTAACGACACGATGACGGGCTCCACGGGTGGCGACAATGTCGACCTGAACGAAGGCGACGACGTGGCTGATGGTGGTGCCGGTGACGACACCATCACAGGTGGCACGGGCGCTGATACCATTGCCGGTGGCGAAGGCGACGACTTCCTGACACCGGGTCCGGATGGCGATCGCGACGTCCTGCAATTCGCGGATGGCTCTGGCAATGACACGGTATCGGGCTTTGACCTGACCGACAGTGGCGATGGCACAACCATTGACCAGGTGGACGTCTCTGGTCTGAACGACGCGGAAGGCAACCCTGTCAACGTGGCCGATGTGGTTGTGACCGACACCAACGGGGACGGCACAGGCGACGCGATCCTGACCTTCCCCAACGGGGAAAGCATCACGCTGGTCGGTGTGACGCCGGATCAGGTGGACAGCCCCGCAGAGCTGCAAAGCATCGGCATCCCCTGCTTTACGCCGGGCACGATGATTGCCACGCTTTTGGGCACTGTCGCGGTTGAGGACCTCAAACCGGGCGATCTGGTGTTGACGGCTGACAACGGGTTCAAACCCGTGCAGTGGGTCGGCGCCAAGACGCTGACCGCCGCAGAGCTTGAAGCACACCCCGAGCTGAAGCCGGTGGTGCTGCGCAAAGGCGCCTTTGGCAACGGTCGCAAGATGAGCGTGTCCCCACAACACGGCATGATCATCCGCCACAACGGTGAGGAACGTCTGATCCGCGCCAAACACGCAGCCGAGATGTTGGGCGGCCAATATGCCCGCATCGATCAGCATTGTGAGGAAGTGACCTACATCCACATCATGTTCGATCAGCACGAGCTTGTGTTTGCTGAAGGCACCAAGTCGGAATCCTTCTTCCCCGGCCCGATGGCGCTGCGGTCTTTGGACAACGATGCGGCGCGCGAGTTGCTGAAACTCTTCCCCGACCTTGCAAAGGTGGCGGCTGAGACACAGACGACGGCCAGTGCCTATGGCGCATCCGTGCGTCCCTACCTCAAGCGCAAAGAGCTTGAAGGCTCGTGGGAGTTCCGCAAATCCGACACGCTGGCTTGATGCGTATCATGCTCTCCGGTGGTCACACCGGAGGGCATATCCCTGCTTTCAGACAGGCCGGCGACTAGATCTTGCCGGCCTCTTCCAGCACCTTGCGGGCAGCGCGGAAGCATTCCAACCCTTGCGGCACACCGCAATAGATCGCGATGACATGAATAATGGCGCGGATTTCTTCCGCGCTGACACCGTTGTTCAGCGCGCCGCGGCAGTGGAGTTCCCACTCGGTCATTTTGCCCAAAGCGCCGATCATCGACAGGTTCATCATCGAGCGCGTCTTGGCGTCGATGACATCGTCGCCCCAGCCGAACCCCCAGCACCACGCGGTCATCGCTTCCTGGAAGGGGCGGGTGAAGTCATCCGCATTGTCGAGGGATTTCTGCACGTACTCGGGCCCCAGCGTGGCCTTGCGCTGCGCCAGTCCTTTGAGGAACAGGTCTTCGTCGAATGTGGTTGTCATGGGTCTCTCTTCGCTGCGCTCATCGCTGTTACAAGGGGCTTCAGGCTTTCCTTTCCGGGATGGAGCCGCCTTCGATTGATCTCTTTCATGGCACAGCACCATCCGCTTCCCAAGGAAAATAGCGGTTTCCAGAGCAAGCTCCGGACCCTCCGCGATTTGCCTTGGCAATCGGCTGTTGCCGCGCCCTGACGTGCTCAAGCGAAGGCGGCTCCATCCCGGAAAGGGAGATTACCCCGGCGACATGCCGCGCAGGCGTTCAGAGCGGCGGCGCAGCAATTCCAGCGTTGTCAGCAGCATGATGGAGATCACCACAAGCAGCGTTGCGACCGCCAGAATGGTCGGGCTGATCTGCTCGCGCAGGCCGGTGAACATCTGCCAGGGCAGGGTCTTTTGACCCGCCGAGCCCACGAACAGCACCACCACCACTTCGTCGAAAGAGGTGATGAAGGCGAACAATCCGCCCGAGATGACACCGGGCAGGATCAGCGGCATCTGCACCTTGAAGAACGTGCGCACAGGCGACGCGCCCATATTGGCAGCAGCCCGCGTCAGCGAGTTGTCAAAGCCTACCAGCGTGGCCGTCACTGTGATGATCACAAAGGGAATGCCCAAAGCGGCATGGGCCAGAACAACGCCCAGATAGGTGCCTTGCAGACCAATGCGGCTGTA
>CALAIJ010000073.1 GCA_937923365.1 uncultured Sulfitobacter sp. | reverse complement strand
CAGAAGATCGGCTTTATCACGCCGCTCAGCCACAACTTCTGCGAAAGCTGCAACCGCGTGCGGATCACCTGCACAGGCGAGATTTACATGTGTCTGGGACAGGAAGACGTGGCCGATCTACGCGCACCCCTGCGCGATCATCCCGATGATGACGCGCCGTTGCAGGCTGCCATTCGTGCCGCCATTGACCGCAAGCCCAAAGGCCATGACTTTGACTATTCGCGCCAGCAGGCGGACGGTCAGATGACCCGCCACATGAGCCACACAGGCGGCTGAGGCCTGCCCGTGGCGACACCAATCCTCTACCGCTTGTGGGTGATTGCCAGTGCGCTGGCCCTGCCCTTTGCAATGCGCGGCGAGCGTGCCAAGCTGCGCGCCGCCGGATTTGACCGCAGCCGGATGCGCGAAAAACTGGGGCATGCAAGCGCCCCGCGTGACGCGGACGCGCCGCTTATCTGGTTCCATGCGGCGTCTGTTGGCGAAAGCCTGTCCGTGCTGGCCTTGATCAAACGCATGGGGCTCCAGCGGCCCGATGCGCAATTCCTGATCACCACGGGCACTGCCACCTCCGCTGACATGCTGGGCACACGGCTGCCACCGCGCACCGTTCACCAGTTCGCGCCCCTTGATGCGCCCGGTCCGCTGGGCCGGTTCCTCAAGCACTGGCGCCCCGAGGCTGCACTTTTTGTGGAAAGCGAGCTTTGGCCGCAAATGCTGCGCCGGACCCGCGCCACTGGCGCCAAGATGGCGCTGATCAATGCGCGCCTGTCGGAACGCTCATTGGCGCGCTGGCACAAGCGGCCCGCAGTGGCGCGATTCCTTCTTGGGGTATTTGATCTGATCCTGACCCAGAACAAGGCGATGGCCGACGCGCTCAGGGCGCTTGATCTTGAGCCCGAGCGGGTCGTACAGGGCGAAAACCTGAAATCCTTCTCCGCCCCTTTGCCGGTTGATGCCACGGCCCTTGCTGCCAGCCAAGCCGCCCTCGGGGCGCGCCCTGTCTGGGTCGCCTCCTCCACCCATAAAGGCGAGGAAGAAGCGGTCCTGGCCGCGCACAATGCCCTGATCACACGCTGGCCCGATCTGTGTTTGATCCTTGCCCCGCGCCACCCCCAACGCGGCACCGAGGTGCGCGATCTGATTGCAGCTGCGGGTCTCAGCTACACCCGACGGACGCGTGGCGAAGAACCAGACGCCTGCGTCTATCTTGCCGATACGCTGGGCGAGCTGGGCTTGTGGTATGCGATGACCGACGTGGTGTTTCTGGGCGGGTCGCTCAGACCTATCGGTGGGCATAACCCGTTTGAGGTGGCCCAGGCCGGTGCCTTTGCCCTGTCAGGCCCGCATGTGGCAAACTTCGCCGAGACATTCTCCGCGATGGAGGCCGCCGCCGCTGCGCGCATCGTCGCGGACGCCGACGATCTGGCACGACAGGTCGCAACGCTGCTGGCTGACGCGGACAAACGCAAAAAAGGCTGCGCTGCCGCCGCACAGTTCACCGCCGCCCGTGGCGACATGCTGGACGAGATCGCAACGCGGCTGATCACAACGCTGGAGCTGTCCTGATGCGCCACTCTGATCTGAAAGACGTGCAGGTCATTGCCCCCAATTTCAAACGCCGCCTGTCGGGTGTAACCGCAACCGTCGTGCGCCTTGTACCCATTCAAGCGCACGATATCGGAATTGTCGCCTGCGGCCCTGTGATGCCCGGCCATGTCCCGCAAATCCCTTTGCGTACGCTTTTCACCATGCCGCGTAAAGGCCCCGATGGCCGCCGCGTCTGGCATGCGCGGCGCAATGTCGAAATGATCGGCGGGTTGTTCCTCAAGCATGTTCTGCGCAAGGATCTGGCGCTGATGTTCACCTCCGCCTCGCAACGGCAGCAATCATGGCTCACACGCTGGCTTATCCGGCGGATGGAGGCTGTGGTGGCCACCTCTGACCGCACGGCCGCCTACCTTGAAGGGCCGTCGCAGGTTATCATGCATGGGATCGATCTGGACGGGTTCTCCCCGCCTGAGGACCGCGCCGCCTTGCGCGCCAAACTGGGCCTGCCCGATACCGGCGTGCTGATCGGCTGCTACGGGCGCATTCGTCGTTCCAAAGGCACCGATGTGTTTTACGCAGCGATGGCAGGTGTCACCCGGCTTTTCGAAGCGCATGCGCTTATCATGGGTCGGGCCACAGCCAAGGATCGTGACTTTCTGAAATGGATCAAAGACAGGGTTGCCGAAAGCCGACACCCGAACCGGTTCCATTTCCTGCCCGAAGTGCCCGTGGAGGAGATGGCCGATTGGTACCGCGTGCTCGACCTTTATGTTGCTCCGCAGCGCTGGGAAGGGTTCGGCCTGACGCCAATTGAAGCGATGGCCTGTGGGGTGCCCGTGGTTGCAACCCGCGTAGGCGCTTTCGAGCAGATCGTGACCGAGCAGACAGGTGCGCTGGTAGACCCCGACGATACCCAAGCGCTGATGGACGCAATCGCCTCAGCCTTCGAGCCCCGGTTTCCCGGCGATGCAGCGCCGTCGCCCGACGCGGCCCGCCCGCCTATCGAGATATGGAAGCAAAATGCCCGCGCCCACGTCACCGCGCATTTCTCTATTGATCGCGAGGCGTCAGAGCTCATCGCTCTCTACCGCAAATTGTTGAACGATTAAGCGCGTAAGAAGCCGGGCGGGACGCCCAGCTTACCGCAACACCGTAAGGTGCAGGTCTCCTGCACCCGACGCTGGCCTCAGGCGACAGGCATGCCTTGCTCGACAATGCCGGCCCACCAGCTGCACCCCGCGGGGATCGCCTCGTCGTTGAAGTTGTACTTGGGGTGGTGCACCATCGCGCTGTCCCCGTTGCCCACCAGAATGTAGGCACCCGGGCGTTCTTCCAGCAGGAAGGCAAAATCCTCACCGCCCATCACGAGCGGCGCATCCGCACAATCGCCAGAGACGGCGCGCGCCACGTCTGCTGCAAATTCGGTCTGGGTGTCATGGTTGATCATGACCGGATAGTTGCGTTTGTAGTCCACCTTTGCCGTGGCACCAAACGCGCCTGCGATGCCCTCGCAAACCTCCGGTATCCGCTTTTCGGCAAGGTCGCGCAGATCGTTGCTCAGCGTGCGCACGGTCCCTTTCAGATGCACTTTCTGCGGGATCACGTTGAACGCCTTGGAGGAGGTCTCGAACGACGTGATGGAAACCACGATGTTGCCAATCGGATCGGCGTTGCGGCTGACGATGGTCTGCAAGGCCGTGACGATTTGTGCGGCAACGACGGTTGTATCAATGGTTTCATGCGGCTTGGCGGCGTGACCGCCCAAGCCTTCGACCTCGATCTGCAAAAGGTCTGCTGCGGCAAAGAAGGGGCCAGAGCGGATGCCGAACGTGCCCGTAGGCATTCCGGGCCAGTTGTGCATGCCGTAAACTTCCTGAATGCCGAAACGGTCCATCAGCCCGTCGTCACACATCTCGCGGCCGCCCCCGCCGCCCTCTTCGGCGGGCTGGAAGATCACCACAGCGGTGCCGTCGAAGTTCCGCGTCTCTGCCAGATATTGCGCGGCCCCCAGCAGCATGGCCGTATGCCCGTCGTGCCCACAGGCATGCATCGCGTCCGGCGTTTTGGAGGCATACTCCACACCCGTTTCTTCGTGGATCGGCAGCGCGTCCATGTCTGCGCGCAAGCCGATGACCTTGCCCGACCCCGTCTCGCGGCCTTTGATGACGCCGACAACGCCTGTGCGTCCGATGCCCTCGACCACATCATCACAGCCAAAGGCGCGCAGCTTTTCGGCGACTGTCGCAGAGGTGCGATGCGTCTCGAAAAGGATCTCAGGGTGTTGGTGCAGATCACGGCGCCATGCAGTGATATCAGCGTGCAATTCGGCAAAGCGGTTCTTGACGGGCATTCTGAAGCGTCCTTTCTTGAGGGCGGATGGTGGCCCGAAGGACCACCTTACTGATAGAGACAGCGTAAGGCGGCCCTCTGGGCCGCCTCGCTGCAGCGGATCACTGCGCAGGCAAGCGGCTTTCGATAACTTCGGCAAACCACGAACAGCCTGCAGGGATCGCATCGTCATTAAAGTCGTACATGGGATGGTGCACGGTGGCACCCTCCTCTCCGTTGCCGATCATCATATAGGCACCGGGACGCACGTTGAGCATGTAAGAGAAATCCTCCCCCGCCATGATGGGCGGTGTGTCGCGCCAGACACCGGGGGTGACTTTCTCGGCAGCATCTGCGGCATAGGCGGTTTCATCCGCGTGATTGACCGTAATGGGATAGCCGCGGTCATAGGTGATGTTTGCGGTGCATTGGTGCGCGGCCGCCGTATGGGTAACAATATCGCGCACACGCGCCTCGGCCAGATCGCGGATGCCATCGTCAAGCGAGCGCACTGTGCCACGCAAGCGCACGGTCTGGGGCAGCACGTTGTGACTATCTGTGTCACTGCGCAGGGTGCAGACGGACACGACGACCTGCCCCACGGGGTCAACGTTGCGGCTGGCCACCGATTGCAAAGCCACGACCACGTGGGCGGCGGCAAGGTTGGTGTCGATCGCCTCGTGCGGGGCGGCGGCGTGACCACCCTGCCCTTCAAGCGTGATGTCGAATTCGTCAGCCGCGGCCAGCAGCGCGCCTTCGCGGATGGCAAAGGCACCCACGGGATGGCCGGGCATGTTGTGCATGCCGTAGACCTCGTTGATCTGCCAGCGGTCCATCATGCCTTCTTTGACCATTTCGTTGCCGCCGCCACCGCCTTCTTCGGCAGGCTGGAAGATCAGCACGCAACGCCCGTCAAAGTTTCTCGTCTCGGCGAGATACTGTGCAGCACCAAGCAACATGGCCGTATGCCCGTCATGTCCGCAGGCATGCATCTTGCCCGGATGGGTGGAGGCATGGGGCAATCCCGTCGCCTCTGTTATCGGCAACGCGTCCATGTCGGCACGCAAGCCGATGGCGCGCCCGGATGTATTGGTCTTGCCTTCGATCACCGCCACAATGCCTGTGCCACCAATCCCTGTGGTAATGTCCGTGATCCCGAACTCCTTGAGCTTTTCGACCACAAACGCGGCGGTCTGATGCTCCTCAAAGCCCAGTTCGGGGATCGTATGCAAATGGCGGCGCCAGCCGGTGATGTCGGCGTGGGTCTCAGCGAAGCGGTTCTTGATTGGCATGGTGTGGTCCCCTTTTGGGCCGGGGATCAGACATTTGGCCCCAGCCGCATTTTTGAGCCATCGGTGAATCGGCTCAGGCGAAATCTTGTCAGATCATGCCCCACCGGCTTGCCCGTGACCAGTGCTGCCATCACCTGCCCGATACCGGGTCCGATGCCAAAGCCGTGACCAGACATACCTGTGGCAATCGTCAGTCCGGGCAAGGCTGCGCAGGCGTCAACAACCGGCACGATATCGGGCATCACATCAATCATGCCCGCCCAGACTGCTTGCAATTGAACGGGCGGCAGGCTTGGGAACATCGCCTGAAAATTGGCAACCAGTTTGTTGATGCGCCGCATGTTGGGCTTGGGGTTCAGGATGCGCATCCTCTCGAAAGGGGTGACATCATTTGCTGACCACCTGCGCCGCGTGCCCCATGCATCTGGAAACCCTTTCGGGGCCGCAGGATAGAGCATCTGGCTAAAGGGGCTGACTTTAAGCTGTGTGAGGTATTTGGGCAGGGATCGCACCGCATCTGGGCCCACAAACAGCTCGGTCGTACCGGGCGGCGCCAGCGTATAGCCGCCGTCCAGCCTGCGCCGCAGCGCCACTTTGCTGTCGCATGCAGCACCACAATGCACCTCCGGCAAGGGTTGAGTTGCCGCCACGTTCTCGCGCACGGAAAGCTGCGGGATGGAGACGCCGTGGTTGCGCAGAAACAGTGACGACCACGCACCGCCTGCCAGCACCACCGCATCGGCACGGATATGGCCGTCTTCGGTGATCACGCCCGTCACGCGCCCCGCTTGCAGGTCCAGCGTGCGCACCGCGCAATGCTCAATGATCTGGACACCCGCACGGGCCGCTATTCCGGCCAGCGCGGGCACGGCCACCCAAGGTTCGGCCCGCATGTCGGTGGGCGTGGTCAAAGCGCCCGCATAGCCATGGGCTGCATCGGGAAACATCTGGGCGGTGCGGCGCGCGCTGAGCAACTGGCTTGGCACACCATTGG
>CALAIJ010000072.1 GCA_937923365.1 uncultured Sulfitobacter sp. | reverse complement strand
GCGGCCTGCATCACGTCCATCACAATAAAGGGATCAACGCGCGATCTGGTTGAAGTACGCATGGGCTTGCTCCTAAAACTGCTTTATGGTGATCTCGCGCACGACGCGTGCCGTCAACCCGTTGCCGTTTAAGAAAGGCTTTGCCTGATGAAATTCCGCCTGATTGCCCCGCTTGTTGCTGCCACGCTGGCGCTGCCTGCTGCGGCCCTTGATCTGACCGCAATGTCGGACGCAGAACGCGCGCAGTTCCGCGCCGAAGTCCGCAGCTATCTGATGGACAACCCCGAGGTGATCATGGAAGCGGTGGAGGCGCTGCAAAACCGCGAGGCGGAAGCGCAGGCACGGGCCGATTTCACCCTCGTGGCCGACCATGCGGAGGCGATCTTTAACGACGGTTACTCCTACGTGGGCGGCAACCCTGATGGCGATATCGTACTGGTCGAATTCCTCGACTACCGCTGCGGGTATTGCAAACGCGCCCACAGCGAAGTCGAAGCGCTGCTGGAGACGGACGGCAACATCAAGCTGATCGTCAAGGAATTCCCCATTCTGGGCGAGCAATCGGTGCTGGCCTCCCGCTTTGCCGTGGCGACAAAACAGGTCGCGGGCGGTGAAAGCTACCTGGCGCTGCACGACGCGCTGATGACCTTTCGGGGCGACGTGACCCTGCCCGCGCTACGGCGTCTGGCGTCTACCTTCGGGCTGGATGCCGATGCGATCGAAGCGAAGATGGACAGCGACGAAGTGACCATGGAAATCGCCCGCACCCGCGCCTTGGCAGAGCAGTTGCAAATCTCGGGCACGCCCACTTTCGTGATGCACGACGAGCTGCTGCGGGGCTATCTGCCGTTTGACCAGATGCAGGCCCTGGTGGCCGAAAAACGCGGGTAAGGGGCCCTTCTAGGGCACCGGCGGGTGCCGCAGAGCGGCACCTTACCTACTCGGCAGCGGCCTTTGTGGCCTCAATCTCGGCGGCCTTCTTCTCCACCTGCTCGACGATATGCTCGACCATGGAGGCGTTGTCCTGCTTGTGGCTTTGTTTGCCCGCAAGATAGACCATCCCGTTGCCTGCCCCGCCACCGGTAAAGCCAACGTCGGTCATCAGCGCCTCACCTGGGCCGTTGACGACGCACCCGATGATGGACAGGCTCATGGGTGTCTTGATGTGCTCAAGCCGCTTTTCCAGTGTCTCGACCGTCTTGATGACATCGAACCCCTGCCGCGCACAGCTTGGGCAGGAAATGATGTTGACGCCGCGATGCCGCAGACCAAGCGACTTGAGGATCTCGAACCCCATCTTGACCTCTTCGACTGGATCAGCGGACAGCGACACGCGGATCGTGTCCCCGATCCCCATCCACAAGAGGTTCCCCATGCCGATGGCCGACTTTACGGTGCCGGAAATGAGCCCGCCCGCCTCTGTGATGCCAAGGTGGATGGGCGCGTCCGTGGCCTCGGCCAGCTGCTGGTAGGCGGCGGCGGCCATAAAGACGTCAGAGGCTTTGCAACTGATCTTGAATTCGTGAAAGTCGTTGTCTTGCAGGATCTTGATGTGATCGAGCCCGGATTCGACCATGGCATCGGGACACGGCTCTGCGTATTTCTCAAGCAGGTGTTTCTCAAGCGATCCGGCGTTGACGCCGATACGGATGGAACAATTGTGGTCCCGCGCGGCCTTGATAACTTCCTTGACGCGCTTTTCGTCCCCGATATTGCCGGGGTTGATGCGCAGACAGGCGGCCCCTGCCTCTGCGGCTTCGATCCCGCGTTTGTAGTGGAAATGGATGTCGGCGACGATGGGCACGCTGACCTCGGGCACGATCTGCTTGAGCGCCTTTGACGATGCCTCATCGGGCACCGAGATGCGAACGATGTCCGCGCCCGCCTCTGCCGCAGCGTTGACCTGTGCGATGGTGGCTGCCACATCCGTGGTCAGCGTGTTGGTCATGGTCTGCACGGAAATGGGCGCATCGCCTCCGACAGGCACATTGCCAACCATGATCTGGCGCGATTTTCGGCGGTAGATATTGCGCCACGGACGGATATGATTGAGCGACATCGGGAGGAGCCTTTGACAGGTTACGCGTACTCTCTGAACCTAGTCAGGGACGACACGAACCGCAATGCTTACTCGCCTGTTGTGGCGGCCTCTGGCTGGTCAGGCTGTGCGGCATTCTGAAGCTCTGCCACCATGGTGGCCAGCTGCTCATGCTCTTCCAGCAAGGCTGGTTCGTAAAGTTCGGCCAAAGCCTGCCGCTGCAAGGGCAGATTGTCGGTCACAGAACCGCGCCCGCCGACGGGGCCATAGAACTGGTCGCCCATGGCGAAATAGATCGCACCGGATTCGCCTGTGCGCAGGATGGGTGGCTCTTCGGTGGCGGGCACTTCCCAGCTGTCGCCTTTGTTCATGACACCGGTGAAGATGACCGTGCCATCAGCGGCTTTGACGCGCACCCATGACGGATAGGCGGCAACCATGCGCAGCGTCTCTGGCGCGCCTTCCAACACCTGCGGCACGGCAGACCCGGAGGCGCCAGCGGCTGCGATGGCTACGGTATCGCCGCCCGTTGGCGCATCCAGCGTGGGCGCTGCAAAGTTGCCCACTGTCCGCGGGTCGATTGTGGAGATGGGCGCATCCCGTGCGACAAGCACAGGCACGTCCAAGGCTTGCGGCCTGTACAGACGGTCCAGCGCGTCGGCACGTGGCGCCTCAAACGCGTCGGGGGCCGCGGAATTGCTGTTGGCTGCGGGTGCCTGCGCGAGTGCGCCATCCAGCGGATCAAGATCAGACAGGACAACGGGCGTCTGGTCGACGGGGGCAACCTGTACGCGCTGCACTTCCTGCAGAACGGACCAGCCGCCAAAGCCGATGGCCCCGATCAGCGCGACCAGCACCAGAACGGAGCCGACGGCCGCAGGCTCAATCCGGCTGAGCAGGCTGTCGCCCGCTGGCGTGAACGGCATTGCAGGGCGCGAGAACAGATCGTTGTCGTTGCGCTTGGCCGCCCGCTCTTCAAAGCTGGGCTTTTTGATCACGGAGGCCTCGGCAGACATCCCGTGCGCGACGGAAAAACCCGATTCCGCACAGAAGGCGTCAAAGGCCACGTCTGCATCCATGTTCAGATAGCGCGCATAAGACCGCACATAGCCGGCAATAAAGCCGGGTGTATCAAAGGCATCAGGATCGGCGTTTTCAATGGCAGCAATGTAGGAGGCTTTGATCCGCAATTCGCGCTGCACGTCCAGCAGGCTTTTGCCCAAAGTGGCACGCTCGCCGCGCATCACGTCCCCAAGACGCAACTCGAAAGCGTCAAACCCCTGCGGGTCTGCTGCCTCTTCCGTAACGCCTTTAGACGACCAACGCCCGATCATACTAACCTCTTGTCACACACTGCTGCTCAGCCTCTCCAAACCAATTAACGATTCGGATTTTGCCTTTTGTTTCGCCATCTTTAGCATAAGGCAACGCAAAAGACGAATTTAGCTGTGTCAGCCTGCCGCTTCGGCACGATTCAGCGCACAATGAGACCATAATCCGTCCATTGCGTGGACAAGCGTGTCCATTTCCCCGGGGCCATGGACCGGAGACGGGGTAAAGCGAAGCCGCTCCGTGCCGCGCGGGACGGTCGGGAAATTAATCGGCTGGGCATAAATCCCGTAGTCCTCAAGCAGTTTGTCGGACAGGATTTGCGTATGCACGGGATTGCCCACCATCACCGGCACAATGTGGCTGCCGTGATCGATAATCGGCAGGCCAAGACCCTTGAGGCGCAGCTTGAGCGCGGCGGCCTGCTCTTGATGCTTTTGGCGCAATTCCGGTGCCCGCTTGAGATAGGCAACCGACGCCGCAGCCCCCGCCGCCAC
>CALAIJ010000071.1 GCA_937923365.1 uncultured Sulfitobacter sp. | reverse complement strand
AGCAGCAGCGCGCGGCTGGCAGACCCATCTCTTTGAGGGCCCGCAGGGCTGGGCCGACAGGCTGGTTGCACACGGGCTTCTAAGCGCGGATGATGCGGCATGACCAACATTCCTTTCATTCCCTTCGACGCGGGCGAGGCTGTCCTTGACTGGATCGGCCTCACAGATGCGCTGGCAGCAGGCCACCAACTGCCCAAGGCCGAGATCGGCGATACTTTCCTTTACCGTGACCCCGACACCCTGCTCAGCCGTGCGGCTTGGATCGACGGGCTGGGGATTGCGGTAAAATCTGCCACCGTCTTTCCGGGCAATCCCGCCAAGGGGCGCCCGATGATCAATGGCGGGCTGAACCTTTATGCGGATGCAGACGGCACCCTTGAGGCGATTGTCGATTTCCATCTGGTGACCAAGTGGAAGACCGCTGGCGACAGCCTGCTGGCCGCACGCCTTCTGGCGCGCCCTGACAGCCGCAACATCCTGATCGTGGGCGCAGGCAACCAGGGCCGCGCGCTGCACGCCGCCTATTCCGCCGCCTTTCCCGACGCACAGTTCACGGTCTGGAACCGCACGCCTGCGAACGCGCACAAAATGGCCGATGAATTGGGCGGTGTTGCAGTCGCCTCCAACCTTGAAGAGGCCATTGCCACAGCCGACATCATCACCAGCGCCACCATGTCCACCGAGCCGCTGATCAGGGGGGACTGGCTGCAACCGGGCCAGCATGTCGATCTGATTGGCGCCTACCGCCCCGACATGCGCGAGGTGGATGATACCGCAATGACGCGTGCTCGTGTCTTTGTGGACAGCTTTGACACGACCATCGGCCACATTGGTGAAATCAACATCCCGCTCGAGGCAGGCACGATCCCCCGCGACCACCTGATCGCGGATTACTACGATCTGGACACGTTCCGGCGCACCTCGGCGGACGAGATCACGCTATTCAAGAACGGCGGCGGCGCGCATCTGGATCTGATGACCAGCCGCTACATTCTGGACCGTTGGACTGCCTCCTCATGATGTGGCTGGTGCTGATCCTGCTGGCGGTGATTTCCGTGCCTTTGGTGCAGGAACATAACCGTCGCGAGATGGACGACGCCGCGCGTGGCACCGGCGCGGGCCAGCTGGCTGAACTGCCCCAAGGCGTCACCCATTACGAATGGCACGGGCCCGCTGGCGGTCCGGTCTTGGTCTGCGTGCACGGTCTGACAACGCCCAGCTTTGTCTGGCGCGGGCTGACCACCGGGCTGGCGCTGATCGGCTTTCGCGTGCTGACCTATGACCTGTTTGGCCGGGGCCATTCCGACCGTCCGAAGGGCAACCACGATGCCGCGTTCTTCATGCGGCAACTGGCGGACCTGCTGACCCACCAACAGGTGCGCGGCAAGGTGACGTTGCTGGGATATTCCATGGGGGGTGCTATCTGCACCTGCTATGCAGCGGGCCACCCTGACCGTGTGCGCCAGTTGATCCTGCTGGCCCCTGCGGGCATGCGCCATGGCATTGGCGGCATGGTGCGCCTGATCCGTGACGTGCCGCTGGTCGGCGATTGGCTGATGCTGGCCTTCTACCCCCGCATGATGCGCCAAGGGATCGAGGCTGAACGTGACTTGCCGTCTTCCGTGCTGAACATAGGTGATCTGCAAGAGGCGGAGCTTGATTTCAAGCGCTTCATCCCCGCGGTCCTGTCCAGCCTGCGCGGCATCCTGCGCAGGCCCTTGCGGCGCGAACATCACGCCATTCGCGATGCGGGCCTGCCGGTGCTGGCGATCTGGGGCGGCACCGATACGGTGATCCCCTTGTCAGCCCTTGGCACCTTGGCGGAATGGAACCGCGATGTGCAGCACGAGGTCATTGAAGGCGCGGGCCACGGGCTGACCTATACGCACAGCGACGCAGTGCTCAAGGTGATCTCGGATTGGGTCACGCTGCCTCCGCCCGCGGGCTAGGCGCTACTGAAAGCCGGGAGTACATGCGCCTGATTTCCTGGAAATCTGGCAGGCCTTGCGCATGTTACGGTCATGCTTGGCCTCACTGCGTGGCACATGGCCATCGGTGCGCAGATACTCTTGCGCGACCCCGAACCGTCAGGAAGTGACCAGCCCTTCCAGCCGTTTCTCACGAATGGGCAGATGCACAAGGGCGCTGAAGGCACCAACCGCGACGCCGATCCACCAGACCGCCTCGTAGCTGCCGTAGGCATCATACATCCGCCCGCCAAGCCAGACCCCAAGGAACGACCCCAACTGGTGGCTGAAAAAGACGATGCCATAAAGCGTACCCATGTAGCGCAGCCCGTAGATATGCGCGACAAGACCCGAGGTCAGCGGCACGGTGGCCAACCACAATGACCCCATCGCAACAGAGAACAGGATGACCGTCTCGGGGGTGATGGGGAACATGATAAACAGCGCCGCAATGATGGTCCGGCCCGTGTATATCCCCGCCAGCAGGTACTTCTTGGAGTACCGCTTGCCAGCCCATCCCGCCGCAAGCGTCCCTGCAATATTTGCCAGACCAATGAGCGATATTGCCACCGCCCCCAAGGCCGAAGTTGTCGTGATCCCGATGTTGTGCAGCACCCCTCCGGGCAGGATCGGGCCGCACATTTCGGTGACGAACGCAGGGAAGTGTGCCGTGATAAAGGCCAGTTGGTAGCCGCAGGAAAAGAACCCCAGAAAGATCAGCGTGTAGGAAGGGTCCTTGAAGGCTTTGACAAGGATCTGGCCAAGGCTTTCCTCAAGCTCCGCCTTGTTGGCAAGGGCCGGTGCCCGCATGAGCGGCAAGGTCAGGATCAGCGACAGGATCACGAACGCAAAGGTCGTGAACACCATCTGCCATGACATAAAGCCCAGCATCCATTCGGCCACAGGCGCGCCAAAGACCTGCCCACCACTGCCTGCCGCGGTGGCGATGGCAAGGCTCATGGAGCGGTTGTCGTCCGAGGACGCCCGCCCGACCACGGCCAGGATCACGCCAAAGCCCGTGCCCGCGATGCCAAAGCCCACCAGCCAGGCATAGGCCTGATGCTCAAGCGGGGTGGATGAATTGGCACTCAGCACCATGCCCAGTGCATAGACGATGGCCCCGATGATAATCGCCCGCCGGTCGCCGATCTTTTCGGCCACAGCGCCGAAAATCGGCTGGCCAATGCCCCACGCCAGATTCTGGATCGCAATCGCCATCGAGAATTCCGCCCGAAGCCAGCCGAATTCCTCGCCGATGGGAATCTGGAAAACGCCAAAGGAGGCGCGCACCGCAAAGCTGACCATGATGATGACGCAGCCCACAATCAGGACCGGTGTGAAAAGGGGCGTACGTTGGTCCATGGAAGGTATCCGTCTGGTGTCTGGGTGGCAGACTACGCCTCTGGCCGGTGGGGTCAAATCAAGGATTGTGGGGCGGCCATCAGGAACGGTGATACGAAACGCGGGTTGGCCTTTCGGCGCGGGTTTTGGACCCCTGTGGAAGGAGGCCGAACGCGACGCCCTCACCGCCGCCACTTTTCAATAGGGCAGCGTCGGGATATGGGTTTGCAATGCCCAGTTTGCGCGACACATATGACCGGTTGATTGCGGATGGAACGCTGCAAAGTGATCCCGCGCAAGAGGCCGTTCTGCCTGAATTCGACCGCATCCGTGCGGCGCTGCTGGCGCCTGTCAAAAAGGGGTTGTTTCGCAAGGCACCAGAGCCGCCCAAGGGGCTGTACCTTTGGGGCGGGGTCGGGCGCGGCAAGTCCATGTTGATGGACATGTTTGTGGATCATATGGAGGACATCCCCTGCCGCCGTGTCCACTTTCACGCCTTCATGCAGGAAATCCACACCGCCATGCATGCCGCGCGCCAGACCGGTGTTGACGATGCCATCGCTCCGGTGGCCGCGGATGTAGCAAGCTCTGTCCGCCTGCTTGCCTTTGACGAAATGCAGATCACCGACATTACCGATGCGATGATCGTGGGCCGCCTGTTCGAGAAGCTTTTTGCCGATGGTGTCGTTGTTGTCACCACGTCAAACCGCCTGCCCGATGCGCTGTACAAAGACGGGCTGAACCGGAACCTGTTCGTGCCCTTTATCGAACTCATCAAAGATCGGATGGTGGTGCACGAATTGGCCAGCCCCACCGATTACCGCCAGGACCGTCTGGCGGGTGCGCAGGTCTACTTCAGCCCTGTGAATGCAGACAGCCGTATCGCCATGGACAGTGTCTGGGATGATCTGGCCGGTCAGGCAGGCGCGCCTTTGGTGCTGCGCGTGAAGGGCCGCGATGTGACCTTGCCCAAGTTTCACAACGCCGTCGCACGCGTGAAGTTTCACGACCTCTGCGGGCAGCCCCTTGGCCCTGCCGACTATCTGGCCGTGGCCGATGCCGTGCGCGTGCTGATGATCGATGACATTCCGCGTCTGGGCCGCGACAACTTCAACGAGGCAAAGCGCTTTGTCACCCTGATCGACGCGCTGTACGAAGCCCAGGTTCGGCTGATCTGCTCTGCCGCCGCACAGCCGGAGATGCTGTATCTCGAAGGGGAAGGCACGTTCGAATTCGAGCGGACCGCATCGCGCCTGCGCGAAATGCAGGCCGAGGACTGGGGTCAGTCGTCCGAGAGCTGAACCTGCGTTTCACCACCCGGATGATAGGGACCTTCAGCAGAATAAAGCAGCCATAACCCGCCCAGAATAATCGCCAGACCTACAGCAATGAAAATCAACTGTGACCGGCTGTTCTCCAGATCATTTGTGGCCGACCCCGCGGGAGGGTCTTCTTCGGATTTCATAGGGCTCACCTGCACTCAAATGTTCAGTTGTTGCGTGGAAATATCACGCCTGAATTGACAGAAGGTTACACTATATGTGGGGATTGCAGCAACCAAGGCACCAAAATATCGATTTTTAGCTGTTTTCGCGCAACACGTTGCCTGCAAGGTAAAGCGACCCGCAGATCAGCACTTTGGCCGTGGGGTCCTGGGCCACGATCCGGGCCAATGCCGTGGCGACATCCTTGGCCTCGAATGCGGTCATGCCTTCGTCGCGCGCCGCCTGTGCTGTGACCTTAGCCGGCAGGGTATTGACCTCGCCCGGGATCGACACGGCATAGAGCGCTTGGGCCTGTGCCGCCAAGGGGCGCAGGTAGCCGCCGATGTCCTTGGTATTGAGCATGCCGCAGATCAGGTAGACAGGGCGCGCAGGACCCGTGGCCAGAACAGAGGCGATGGCCTCTCCCGCTGCCGGATTGTGCCCGCCATCCAGCCAAAGCTCGGCCGTGCCCGCGATGTCGATCAACGGACCCGCAGACAGGCGCTGCATGCGCGCAGGCCAGAAGGCCTTGGTCACCGCAGCCTCGCAGGCGGCCTCGTCCACCCCCAAGTGGCGCAGGGCCGCAAGGGCTGCACCTGCGTTCATCACCTGATGGTCCCCCGGCAGATTGGGCAGTGGCAAGTCCAGCAGCCCGCGTTCGTCCGAATAGACCAGACGCCCTGCCTCGACCCCTACATGCCAGTGTTGTCCGTAGGCCAGCAAAGGCGCGCCATTTCTGGCAGCAACCTGTTCGATCACGTCCATGCCGTCCTCGGCCTGAGGGCCTACGATGCACGGCACACTGCGTTTGATAATGCCTGCCTTTTCGCCCGCGATTTCCGCCAATGTGTCGCCCAGAAACTGCTGGTGGTCGACAGACACAGGCGTGATGATGGTCAGCGCAGGCGCATCCACCACATTGGTCGCATCCAGCCGCCCGCCAAGACCCACCTCAAGCAGGGTATAATCCGCAGGCGTGCGCGCAAAAGCGAGGATGGCGGCGCAGGTGGTGATCTCGAAATAGGTGATCGTCTCTCCACCGTTGGCGGCGTAGCATTCGTCCAGAACCGCCGTCAGAGCGTCCTCGTCGATCAGCGTGCCTGCCAGCCGGATACGTTCGTGAAAGCGCGCCAGATGTGGCGAGGTATAGGCGTGCACGGACTTGCCTGCCGCCTCGAGCCCTGCGCGGATCATCGCCTGCGTGGAGCCTTTGCCATTGGTGCCTGCGATGTGGATGACAGGCGGCAGATCGCGCTGCGGATTGCCCAATGCGTCCAGCAAACGCCACATGCGGTCCAGCACCAGATCCATGACCTTGGGGTGCAGGGCCATCATCCGCTCGAGGATGACGTCCGATCGGGCTGCGTTCACTTCTTTGCCTCTGCGGCGGCGTCCTCGGCCTCGGTCAGGGCGTGGTCGATCTCTCCGCCCTCTTCGGGGGCAGGCAGATCACCACGCACGGCAGGCGCCAGGTTCAGCAACATGCGGGTGATATTGATCAACTCGTCGCGCATGTCGGTGCGCACGGTGACGCGGTCCAGCATGCCGTGATCCAGCAGGTATTCGGCGCGCTGGAACCCTTCGGGCAGCTTTTCGCGGATGGTCTGTTCAATGACGCGGGGACCGGCAAAACAGATAAGCGCGTTGGGCTCGGCGATATGCACGTCCCCCAGCATCGCATAGGACGCGGTGACGCCACCCGTGGTGGGATGTGTCAGCACGACGATATAGGGCAGACCTGCTTCTTTCAGCATCTGCACGGCCACAGTGGTGCGCGGCATTTGCATCAGGCTCAGGATACCTTCCTGCATCCGTGCACCGCCAGCGGCAGAGAACAATATCAGCGGGCGGCGCAGCTTTACGGCCTGTTCGGCTGCGGCAATGATCGCATTGCCCACGTACATCCCCATGGAGCCTGCCATAAAGGAAAAGTCCTGCCCGACAGCAACGATGGGCGTGCGCCCGATCTCTCCGGTGGCAACCAGCATGGCTTCGGATTCGCCGGTGGCTTTTTGCGCGGCTTTCAGGCGGTCAGGGTATCTCTTTTGATCGCGGAACTGCAACGGGTCTGCCGTTGGCGCGGGCACGGCAATCTCGGTAAAGATGCCGCCATCAAAGAGGGCTGTAAACCGGTCACGCGGCGTGATCGGCATGTGGTGGCCGCAGTTGGTGCACACATTCAGGTTGTCCGACACTTCACGGTGAAACAGCATGGTGCCGCATTCATCACATTTGGTCCACAGATTGTCCGGCGTCTCGCGACGCGAAAAGATCGAGTTGATCCGTGGGCGGACGTAATTGCTGATCCAGTTCATGGTGAACCCTTTGTGGCCATTGCGCATCCGAGATAAGACGCATCGCGACGAATTGCAATCAGCGCCTGATGACCAGCCGCGCCACAAGCCACACCACGATCATATGGGCGAAATCTACGGGCAGCCATGCGCGCAGGGCGGCCTCGTCCTCCAATCCGAAGGGCGCGAGGTATAGCGCCAGTCCAGACAGATCGCCTTGCATCGATACCACCAGAAAGGCGCTGAGGTTGGTGTAGAAATGCAGCGCAATGGCAGGCCCCAGAGTGCCCGCGCGCGCAGTGATATCGGCCATGAGCAACCCGAAGACCCCCGCCCAGACGGAAACGGCGATGGCATTGCTGCCCGCCTCTTCCGGCATGTAGTGACCCGCCGCAAAGAACGCCGAGGGCAGCAGCATCCAGATCAAAGGCGACCGGAAGCGCGCAGCGAGTTGTTGTTGCAGATACCCGCGAAAGAAAATCTCTTCGGCGCTGGTTTGCACCAGAATTGCCAGCACCGAGGCGGGCAGCAAGGCCACCCACACCCCCAGCGCCAGATTGGGCGTCAGTGGCGCGCCCATGCTCCACGGTGGCAGCACGAACAAGACAATTCCCAAGACAAGGGACGCGGCAAAGACGCCGCCAAACTGCCGGACAGCCAATGGCAGTGCGCCAAACAGGCTGCGGAAGCTCCGGCGATGGACAAGGCGCACGCTGATGCCCGTGGCGACCGTGATGAAGGCAAAAGTGCCCAGCATCACCAACAGCGCCCCCGGCGTGCGTCCGACAAAAACGGCATCGTAGAAGTCGGGGTTGCTGGTCTGGCACCACTGCCACAGCAGCTCAAAGAACAGGCGCCCGAAAGCGATGTAACCTGCGAAGGCCAGCACCACACCCAAAACCAGCCGCCACAGGGCAGAGGAAGGTTTCGCAGGCGCATAGAACGCCTCGTGCGCCGGATAGGATGGCCAGCGGATCATGTGCCTTTGTCAGATTTATCCGACTTGCGTACGCCTTTCTCCAGCGGTGCAGCGTTCCACTTTTCACGCGGAACGTCGGCGCGGGCCTCAATCAGACGTTCGGCTGCGTTATTGAGGTGCCCCGACACGGTGGTCAGCAGGCTAAGCAACACGCCCTTGTCGTTTTCGACCACGGCGCGGAATTGTTCGGCCCCGATGCGCAGGAATTGCGTACGCTCCACCGCGATCAGGTCCAACTGCCGCGGCTCGTCCAGAATAATCGACAGATCTCCGATCAGACGCCCCGGCCCCACGTCCGACACATGGATGTCATCGTCGCTGTCGGGATCGTGCCAGACCAACTGGCCAAGCCCTTCAAGGCACAGATAGGCCGCGTCCGCCCGCTCCCCTTCAGTGAAGACCTTGATCCCCGGCTCGACGGAGTACCACTGCGCGGCAAAGGCCAGCAGACGCTGGCTGCGTGCGTCGAGATTTGCAAACAACGGCGCCCGGCTGATGCTCAGCAACTTGCGGCGCAGATCATCCGAGACGCTGTCTTCTTCGTCCGCGGGTTCCGCTTGCGAGACGCCGTCGATACGGCCCTGACGCACTTCGATATGCATGTCGAAGGCCTCCGGGTTGGAAAAGCTGTCGCCCAGATAAATCTGCGTCGTGTCGGGCAGCAGATCGCTCAGGCGATTGCGGATACGGGCCTGCGCCTCGCGGTCTTCGTCCGACAAAAGCTGGTCAAAGACCAATACATCGGGCCGCTTGATCGCTGCCCGCCCGAATGCCGCGCGCTCCTGATAGGCCGTGGCCAGATTGATACCGCCAATGGCCGTCGGCACGTCAAAGAGCACGACAGACACCAGTTGCTGCAACCCGTTTTCCATCAGCACACGCGCCACAACGTCGCGCACCAGATCCCCCTGCAAACCCGCCACCGCAGAGATGCGTCCATAAAGCGCGTTATCGAGAATGGTCAGGCGCGGCAGATAGTTGTCGGGGTGGATCGGAATGAACAGATCGGACGCTCTTTCGCGCAACGCCGCACCCCGTGTCTTGCGGATGTGCAGGATTTCCTTTTTGAACGTTTCGGGAAACGCGGGCCCGATCTGTTCAGCCGTGAACGCGAAAGGCACGGTCAGCAGCAGTGCGAATTCCTCTTCGGTGAGGGCGGCATCCCCCTTGTCACGGCGCCGTGCCGCAATATCGACAAGGCGTTCGTACATGACCTCTTCGATATCCAGCGCGGTGAACAGCGGGTGGCCCGTGCCGTCCATACCGAATGTCTGGTGCAGCGTCTCGACCAGGGTCTGCGAAATGGCGATGCCCTGTTCGGCCAAACCCTGCTCCATGATCATGCCCAGAAAGCCCTTTTCGCCCGCCAGACCTTGTTGCGAAATGCTGCGTTTGGGCGCGGCGAACATCAGGTTGCCGCCTAAAGGGATCGTGGGATTGAACGTGTCGGGGTCCAGCCGGTACACCACGGCATCAAGACCCTCTTTCTTCAGGGCCGCCCAGACTTCATCGCGCAAGGCGACCACACGTTTGGCCAGTTCGGGGTGGTCTTCGGGCATGACACGCGCACCCAGCATACGCTCGAACAACACGCGGTCTGTGCCCAGCGCCTGCGTGATCTTGAACCACCAGTCATAGACCTCCTCAGGGGTGTCCAGGTCTGCAATAGCGGGGTCCAGCCAGTCGGTCTCCAGACTGTCGGGACTGTTGCCGGAGCGGCGGGCCTCGATGGTGCGGCGGTCGCTTTTGTCCGGGTCCCATAGAACGGATTTGGGGTAGGTCCGCAGCGGCATCAGCAGGTTGTCCCCGACACGGCCCTGAAACAGGTAGGGCTGCGCATGGGCATACCCGATCCGCGAAGACACAACCCGCTGGTGCAACCCCGACAGGTCGTAGCCCGCAAACGTGACCTTGCCGCGGATGGGCAAAACCTCGCGGGTCAGCACCTCGGCCAGCGCGCGACGCTCGGACTGGGTGGGCACTTCGATGGCCACCTGCGCGCCTTTGGGAATGGTCATGGAGATGTCTTCAAGCAGCATGTTCCCGTCCGCATTCCGCACCGAGACGCCCTTGAGTTCGATATCCCCCCGCAGATGCGGAATGTCGGTGGGCGTGCCTTCGAACAAGCTCTCGTCGATCATGTTCTTGGGCGCGAAGCGGTCGGTGACGATTTCCCAACGCAGGGCCATGTCCTGCGTCTGGTTGTAATAGGCCAACAGCTCTTTCCATGGGCTGGACAGGTCTTTGTAGGCGGCCAGGGCGGCCACCAACGCGCCGACGGTAATCTGACCTTTGATGACCAGATAGCCGCCCACGGCGTAGAAAAAGAACGGCGTCAGTTGCGTGATGAAGTTGTTGAGAAACTTCATAAAGAACTTTTTCTGATAGATCCGGAAACGGATATCAAACAGGACGCCAAGCCGCTCGGTGAACTGAGCCAATCGGTACCGCCAGCCCCCGTTGGTGCGCAGGTCGGTGATGCCTGCGGAGGTCTCGCCAATTTCGGCGGCCAAGGCGCGTACCTGCACGATGCGGTCCTTGTTCAGCAGGTTGATCTGGCGCTGCAGGATCGGGATCACATAGGCCTGCAACGGGATCAGGGCCACACCCGCCAACCCGAACCAGAACGACTGCAGGAACAGGAAGAGGACAATGATCAGCATCTGCCCCGCCTGAAACACCGGCTGGGCCAGAAAATCGCCCA
The DNA here is from genome assembly GCA_937923365.1 of uncultured Sulfitobacter sp. Classification (GTDB taxonomy): domain Bacteria; phylum Pseudomonadota; class Alphaproteobacteria; order Rhodobacterales; family Rhodobacteraceae; genus Sulfitobacter. The sequence continues at coordinate 1,377 of CALAIJ010000071.1, read as the reverse complement.
TCAGGCCGCCCATCGGCTCGGCCTCCGACGTGATCATGGAGACCAGCTCCCCCTGGCTCGTTTCCTCGTAGTAGCTGCGCGGGAAGCGCATCATGCGGCTGATCAGGCGGAACCGGAAACGGCGCAGCAGACGCTCTGACAACACACCTTTCATGGTGTTCAGGCGCATTTTAAGCAGCCCGTGCACGATCACAGCACCCAGATAGGCGAAACACAGCGCCATCAGGAAACCGATCTGGCTAAACGTGTAGCCATAGACGTCGATCACATCGCTGGTCGCCCCGATGGCGTCGTTGATGATCCGCTTGGGCAGTTCCAGCGTCGCGTAGAGGAACGGGAAGGTGAACAGCGTAAAGGCCAACAGGAACAGCTGATCGCGTCTGGAAAATTTCCAGATGAAAGCGAAAAGGCTCTTTTCCATGAAGGGGGCTTTCGTAAGGATGGGTACATGCAACCTAAGGGCCGATGACATAGGATACAATGCGCGTTGACGAAGAATACCAGCCCGGAATCAAGGCGCCTTGGCGCCGCCGGGCAGCGTCGCTCCCTCCCACAGGGCGGCGCTTTGGCAAGGCCAGATGGTGCGATGATGGGACACATCTGGTTGCACAATAAAGTGGCCGAGAACCAAGGTCACAAGCGCCACCCCAGGGGGCGACACTACCCGGCTCTCACTCCCTCAACTCTTGCCACCATCCCGCCACTCCCCTATCGAGTTTTCCAACACGGAAACGGGAGCCTCGCCATGTCCACCAACCAACGCTTTGACAAATCCAAACTGCCCAGCCGCCATGTGACCGAAGGGCCCGCCCGCGCGCCGCACCGGTCCTACTACTACGCGATGGGCATGACCGAAGAGGAAATCCACCAGCCTCTGGTCGGCGTCGCCACCTGCTGGAACGAAGCGGCCCCGTGCAACATCGCCCTGTCGCGTCAGGCCCAGGCGGTCAAGGTCGGCGTCAAGGAAGAGGACGGCACGCCACGCGAATTCACCACCATCACCGTCACCGACGGCATCGCGATGGGCCACGAAGGCATGCGTTCCTCGCTCGCCAGCCGCGAAGCGATTGCCGACACCGTCGAGCTGACCATGCGCGGCCACTGCTACGACGCGATTGTGGGCCTTGCAGGCTGTGACAAATCCCTGCCGGGCATGATGATGGCGATGCTGCGCCTGAATGTGCCGTCCGTGTTCCTCTACGGCGGCTCCATCCTGCCGGGCAAAGCGCCCAAAGGCGCGGATGTGCCCCAGTCATTCGCGGAACGCGACCTGACCGTGCAGGACATGTTCGAGGCTGTTGGCAACTACCAGTCCGGCACCATGACCGAAGCGGAACTGGAAATTCTGGAACGCGTGGCCTGTCCCTCGGCGGGCGC
>CALAIJ010000070.1 GCA_937923365.1 uncultured Sulfitobacter sp. | reverse complement strand
TGTTCCCGTACCGAGGTGAACATGGCGGTGGGGCTACAGAGGATCGAACCAGCAATAGGTCGGATCTTGACCACTTCAGTAATGATTTACGGCACAATCGGGAATCCCCGCGTGTCGTGATGTGCGGCGTATAGGGTGTTGGCGCATAGGTGTCAACAAGGGTGGCATTTCAGGCGCAAAGAGGGCCGGTTCCGACATCCTCAGGGCAAAATACCTTGCCTCACACGTCATACGTGCGCCAAATGCTCAGGACATTCCTTTTGATCGGATCCACCCCATGCAGGCTATCGGACTGTGCCGTTTTTCCTACCCTGCCTTAGGGGGCTTCCAGGTCAAACACGAGACCATCGAAGAGCGTATCGCCTATCTTTACGAAGACAAACGCCTTGAGGAGCGCTTTCAACTGCTCGAAGCGGTCGCCCTGCCCTGCCTGCGCGCGCAAACGGACCCGAATTTCAGCCTGATCATCGTTGTTGGCGACCAGTTTCCCGCCCACCACATGGCGCGGCTTGAAGCACTGATCGAGGACTTGCCCCAAGCCATCATTCACCAAGAGCCACCGCGCAACCAGCGGCAGGTGATGAAGGATATCCTGAATGAAGCGCGCATCGACCCGGAAGAACCCTGCCTGCAGTTCCGTTACGACGACGACGATGCCGTCTCTGTCGACTTTATTGAAAAGCTGCGGCGGATGGCGGCAGTGGGCATGCCCCTGCTCAAGGAAAGCCGCACGGTCGCGTTCGACTGGAACCGTGGGTATGTGGCAGAGTTCGGCGCGGATGGCATCAGCGGCGTTGCAATCCACCGTCAGTTCTATGTGGCATCCCTTGGCATGTTGATCCGTGGCAACTGCGCCGCGACGATCATGAACTTTGCCCACGAAAAGATCCCGCAGTTCATGCCCGCCATCACAAGCCCCGAGCCGGATATGTTTGTGCGCAGCCACAACGGCTTTAACGACTCGCGCCAGAAGAACGTCAAAGCAGTACCCGTGACCCCGTTGACGCCGGAACAGGAACAGCTTTTCCGTGACCGGTTTGCCATCGACGTGGATCACGTACGGCAGGTCTTTTCAGCGCGCTAGCTTGCGTTCGCGGTAGAGCGTGAAGAGGCCCGTTGCCACAACGATCACCGCGCCCAATTGCGTCATCCACCCTGGCCAGTCGCCAAAGACAAACCAGCCGATCAGCAGCGCCCAGATCAGGCCCGTATACCGGAACGGTGCCGTGGCAGAGACATCCGCCACCCGCATCACCTGAATGGAAAAGAAATACCCGCCCAGAATAAACAGCGCAGAGCCTGCGATGTAGCCGTAGTTCAGGGCCGTGACGACCACCCAATCCTCGGTCAAGGACGCCAGCCCTGCTGCCACAAGGACAGCGACTGCCGTGGCGAGTGTTACGGTCATAGACGGCACGTCCGGCGACAATTGCCGCGTGATCAGGTCGCGCGCAGTAACAAAGCACATCGCAATCAGCGCGTAGATCGACCAGACGTTGAACCCTTCCGCACCGGGCTTGACGATCAGCAGCACCCCGACAAAGCCCACCGCAATAGCCGTCATACGCTGCCAGCCCACCGCTTCGCGCAGGATCAACGCCGACGCCAGCGTCACACTCAGTGGGAGCACTTGAAGGATCGCTGTCACATTGGCGAGCGGCATGTTGAAAAGCGCCGACAGAAAGAAATAGGCCGTCAGCACCTCTGCGACGCTGCGCAGGGCAATCAGCCGCGCATCCCGCCTGGAAATGTTGAAGTGGATTTTGCCCAATCGCCCCATCGTGGCAAAGATCAGGAGGCAGACCATCGCACCGCGCAAAAACAGCAATTGAAACATCGGGACCGACCCGGCTGTCAGCTTCATGAACGTGTCATTGACCGTGAAACAGGCCATGGAGGCCATCATCAATACGGCACCCCATGCGTTAGGTGACATTAAACACTTTCAGATCTTCCAAGCTCAGGCCAAACCCACGGCGCAGGGTGCGTGCGATCTCTGCGCGCGTCATCTCGCCCTTGCGACCTGTGGGCTGGGCGCCGGAATCGTTGTCCTCATGAACGGAACGGATGTACATCGGGCGCTCGATCTCTGTGTAGCAATCAAAGAATTCACCGATCCTGCGGTGATTGCGCCGGAAAACGTTGGTGGGCACATCGACAGGTGCGACCAGCGTCAGACCAATGCCAAGAGGTGTGCGTTCATACCATTCCTTGATGATCTGATTGCCTTTCTCTGCGTCCAGATAGAACCCACGGTTAAACCCGATGCAAAAGGGCACTTTGGCATTGCGCATCCCCAGAAAGGAGGTGCTGAGCTTGGCAATCCGGTCCGTGGTCAGCCGGTGCATGGCGTCGTCGTCATCCAGCCGGAACGTGGCCGTGTGCGTCGCCTCTGGATCATCTTCCAGCGCGTTGAACGCACGGATGGTGGCATGGGCCGTCGGCAGAACAGGCATAGTGAGGATCTGGATCTGAGGCACATCCTTGACCAGCGATTTGAGGTGCGCCTTGGCGTCCGGCGGAAAGCTATCCCCCACCAGAACGCCAATCTTGAAGTTCTCGTTGCGCTGAAAGCGGATCGAATGAAGTGCCAGGCGTTCAAACAGCAAAAAGCGCCGCGCCAGCCGGTCAGGATCATAAAGAATGTCGCGCACAGCGTCCGTGCCCTGAGAGGAAATCGCATATCCCCCT
>CALAIJ010000069.1 GCA_937923365.1 uncultured Sulfitobacter sp. | reverse complement strand
GGTGGGGCGAGGAACCCTGCGCACGATGATCTTTGCCTGCTATCTGGCGATGTTCGCTATCTCATGGGACATCCTGTCGGGGCGCACAGGGTACCTGTCGTTTGGTCATCCGTTCCTGATTGGCATCGGTGCTTACACCACCGCGATCCTGACCCGACGCTACGGCGTACCAGTTGAGTTATCCATCCCCATCGCCGCGCTTGTCACAATGTTTGGCGGTCTGATCGTGCTGCTGCCCGCCTTGCGGATCAAAGGCAGTTATTTTGCCCTTGTGACCCTCGCTGTGATGGAACTGATGTATCAGCTTGTTCCTGTTGTCCGCCCTGATTTGACAGGTGGCACACGCGGCATCAGCCGCCTGCCTGCCCTGACACGCGGAGCCGAGAACGGATATTACCTTGCGGTTGGTCTGATGCTGATCATCGCCCTGCTGGCATGGCTGTTGATGCGCACGCGTCTGGGCACGGCGCTTTGGGCGATTGGCCAGAATGAGGAAAGCGTGCGCGGCTCGGGCCTAAGCACGACGCGGCTGAAAAGCTTTGCCTTCCTCGTCTCTGCCTTTGTCGCGGGGTTGGCGGGGGCGTTCTATGCCCACTATCTGGGCACCATCACACCGCGTGCATTCTTTGACATCAACGTGTTGTTCCAGATCATCGTCGCGGTGCTGATCGGCGGGGCGGGCACGATCATCGGGCCGATCATCGGCGCATTCTTCATGGTCTTTTTGCTGGAATGGTTGCGGCCGTTCTTGCCCGGGCAGGAACGGTTCTTTGTCTACGGGGTCATTGCCTTGCTGGTTTACATGTACCAACCCAAGGGCATCGTTGCCATCGCCGAGAGTATCTGGACCAGACTGCGGGGGGCCAAGCCATGACCGTTGCTTTGGAAGTCCGCAATCTGGTGAAACGCTTTGGCGGGCTGGTGGCCACGAATGATCTTAGCTTCGATCTGGTCGAAGGGGAGTCGCTGGGCCTGATCGGGCCTAATGGCGCGGGCAAGACCACAGTGTTCAGTCAGGTCATGGGCGAGCTGCGCCAGACCTCGGGCACGATCAAGCTGTGGGGGCAGGAGATTTCCGGCCTTTCCACTGCCGAGCGTATCGCGCGGGGCGTCAGCCGGACCTATCAGGTGCCGCGCCCGTTTTCGGACCTTTCCGTGCGCGAGAATATCCGTGTGGGCCTGACACCTGACAGCCTGCGCGCCATGATCTTTGGGGCCGCCGATACCAAGCGCGAGACGGAGCTGGCCCTGTCCGTCGGCTTTGTCGCAGGTGATCTTGAGCGCACCGCCTCCGAGCTTTCCATGGGGGACCTGCGCAAGCTTGAGTTCGCGCGCACCTTGGCCACAGGCGCGAAGGTTCTGTTGCTGGACGAAGTCTTTGCCGGCCTCACCACCGGAGAGATCGCCATGATCGCGGAGTTGATCCAGGACCTGCGTCAGCGCGGGTTTACCTTTCTGATGGTCAGCCACGACCTGCCCGCGATGGAGCCGCTGGTGGACCGCGCCATTGCGATCGAGCGGGGCACATTGCTGGCCCAAGGGCCTTTTGCGGATGTGCTGGCCAACGAGGCTGTGCGCGCCTCCTATCTGGGAGTTGCCTGATGATTGCGGTCGAAAATCTAAGCGCGTTTTACGGCAAGGCACAGGCGTTGCGCGATGTGTCTCTTCATGTGGAGCCGGGCGAAACCATTGCCATTGTTGGTGCCAATGGCGCGGGCAAATCCACGTTGCTTGATAGTATCATGGGGCTGGTGCGCACGACGGGGCGCATCACGTTCGACGGAAAAGATGTCACCGGCAACAAGCCCGGGGCGATGGTACGCCTTGGAATTGGCTATGCGCCCGAACGGTTCAATCTGTTCCCGCATATGACTGTCCGCGACAATCTGTTGGTGGGTGCGTACACGGCGCGCGATGATATCCAAAAGAACATGGCGGCGGTGCATGATCTGTTCCCGCGATTGGCGGAGCGTACGCATCAGGAAACCTCCACCCAGTCAGGGGGCGAGCGGCAGATGGTGTCGCTGGGCCGTGCCTTGATGACCAGCCCGCGTGTCTTGTTGGTAGACGAGCCGACAATCGGTCTGGCCCCCAAAGTCTGTGTCGAGATTGCCGAAGTTCTGCGCCGGTTGAGTGCAGAGTTGGGCCTGACGGTCATCGTGACCGAGCAGAACGCGAACTTTGCGCTGTCCCTGGCCAGCAGGCTTTATGTGTTGGAGGCAGGGCATGTCACCGCTGAGGGCACCGCAGAAGAACTGGCCAAGGACGACCAGCTGGCCAAAAGCTATTTCGGGGCTTAAGCCTGCCGCTTTTTCAGGGAACGCAGGTCCACGGTTGCAGGATCATCCAGCAGCGCGATGGCCTGTTGCTTAAGGTCACGGCGCTGGATTTTCTGCGTCGCGGTCAGCGGCAAAGCGGGCACAAAGGCAATGTAGCCCGGCACCTTGTAATAGGCCATCTGGGTCAGGGCCCACTGCGCCAACTCTTCGGCCTTGGCCTGTGACGGGTCTGCGACCGTCAGGCAGGCAAAGACCTCATCGCCGCGGATATCGTCGGGCACGGCAGCGACCCCCGCGGCAGAGATGTCGGGATGGCGCATCAGCACGCTTTCAACTTCGACCGCCGCAATGTTTTCGCCAGAGCGGCGGATGACATTCTTGCGGCGGTCCACGAAAAAGACGTTGCCGCCCTCGCCCATGCGCACCACATCGCCGGTGTGAAACCAGCCCTCCGCCCATGCCTCTGCTGTGGCGGCTTCGTTCTTGAAATACTCTGTGAAAAAGCCTTTGCGCGGATCGCCTTCTTTGCGGCGGACCAGAAGTTCACCCGGATCGCCGTGTGGCACGTCGTTGCCTTGCGCGTCGACCAGCCGCACCTCCAGCCAGTCAGGGACAGGACCCAGCGAGGAATGACCCACCAGACGGTCATGCGCCTGATTGGAAATCGTCGCACCCGCGCCTGTTTCGGTCATCGCCCAGCCTTCGCACAGGGGAATGCCAAAGCGGTCCTCGAAAGCAGCGTGCAGTTTCGGGTCAATGCCCGCGCCAAAGCCAAAGCGGACATCATGCGCGCGGTCCTGCGGTGTCTCTGGCATGCCCATCAGGATGGAGGGCATCACGCCCAGATAATGCAGGCAGGTCGCACGTGCATCGCGGACGTCATCCCACCAGGTGGAGGGGTGAAAGCGGTCCACGACGATCAGGCAACCGCCCACCTGCAACATCCCCATAAAGGAAAAGCACATGGCGTTCATGTGGAACAAAGGCAGCGGTGTGATCATCCGCTCGCCCTCTTGGCGCAAGGCAGCAATCCCGCCCATGCCAACATAATTCAGGCCCAGTTCGGTAAAGTAGGTGTTGTTCAGCACGCAGCCCTTTGGCTGCCCCGTTGTGCCCGATGTGTACAGCATCGCAGCTTCGCGCTGCGCTGGGTCGTCGCGAAGATGCGCTGTCACCGCGTCCCTGCGGGGGGCGGGCAGCGCGTCCATGATGGTGATCGCCTTGGCGCGGACGCCCGCCGCTGAAAGGGCGGCTTGCAGGTCAGTCTTGCGGTCCGGGATCGTGATGATCAAGGCAGGCTCGGCATGTCCGAACATGTATTCCAGCTCAGCTGCTCGCAGGTCGGGGTTGATCGGAACGACGGATGCGCCCAGCCGGTTGGCAGCCAGAAGGATCAGGAAATAGACAGGCCGGTTTTCCAGCAGCATCGCGATGCGCATGCCCGCACCATAGCCTGCATCTGACAAACGGTCCGCCCAATGGTCGACCTCGTCCATGGCATCGTCGTAGGTGATCTCTTCGGCGGCAATCCCGTAGACGGCGGCTGTGCGCGGCAACACCTCCATAAACGGGCGATCCGGCCATTGCGCGGCAGCACGGGCAAAGACCTCATGCACCGTCATGGCAACAACTGAATGTTGCCAAAGGCGGCATCGGAATTGAGGATATCCACACGCTTGTTCGCGATCCGCAATTTGCCATCGACCAACCGCAATTCATGCACGGCGGTAAGGGCCAGCAGGAACTGTTCGTCCAGCCGCGTTTCGACATAGTGCATGGAGGTATTCGTCTCGAATTCCCCTGTATCAGGGTCGAATTTGTCCACGAATGGGCGTTGGATTACATGGCTGCACCGGCTCTTGGGTTTCTGGCTGAAGGTCCGCGCACCGTTCAGACGTTCGACCCTCAGCTTGCGCATAAAGTCGTCTTCGTAGAGCAGCGACGTCACCAGATCAGGGTCGGTCTGTTTGTAGTCGAGTGGCATCCAGTAGATGCCCTCAGGCAACCACAATTCCAGCCATTCGGTGAACCGGCCCTCGTCCAGCATCCGCGCTTCGGCATAGATAAAGTCGATGATATCGTCGCGCGTCACGCTCATGTTGCTGCCTCCGTCATCGAGACCAGCATAAAGCGTTTCCACGCGTCGAACTGGTTGCGCATCTGCCGCTCGGAAGTGCCGATACCGGTCCATTCAGCATCGAAACTCTCGCCCTCTTCGGCGTTGCGATAGAGGTTCACCCATTCGTTGCCGTCCGTATGCAACCCTTCTTGCGCCCGCTCGTACATCTCAAGGTCGTCGTGGCCCACAATGGACGTAGGCGCGTTGATGATCCGGTTGTACATGGCGGTGCGTTTGAGCAGGTAATCCGGCGCGCCGACCAGACGGTAGATCCAGCTTTCCACAAGTGTCTTGTCCGGCCCCAGCGGGATGAAGTTGCGCAATTGCTGGATCGGCCCCTTCATCATGATGTTGGGGAAGTAGACCGTGTTGTGCCGGTTCTCGCCCAGAATTTCGGCCGCGCGTTCCTTGCCATAGGCGTCGATCATGGCGCTGCCGTATGCGTCCTCCTCGGCGTAGTCCTTGTGGATGGAACTGCTGACACCGGAATGGCCGTGCCCGTTGGACCATGTGCGCTGGCCCATGCCTTCGTAGAATTCATAAGGGCTCATGAAAGGCGCGATGATCTCCATTGCCATGGGTTTGGGCTCACCCTCTTTCCAGTCGCTTTCCTCAAAGAGTTTGATCGCGGTTCCGGCAGAGCTTTCGTGTGCGACCATCGGATGGCAGGCGTCTGTCTGATTTTCGACCAGCATCTTCCAGTTGCACTGGTGCATGTAGCGCAAGGGGGGGCCTGCCACCTCAAGCCGTCCTTCGGGTGCGCGGTCCACCATGTTGTCGAGTGATGAAAGTGCCTCTCCGAAATAGTCGTCAAAGGCAATGCCTTCGGGCGCCAACCGCGCAAAGACAAAGCCGCGGTAGTTGTGCACGGCCCCCACGGCTTTCATGCCTTTTGCAGCGGCGGTGTCGCCAAAATCAGTCTCTGCGTAGCCCTTTTTCAGTGGTATCGCCAAAAGGCAGCCATCGGTTTTGAACGACCACGCGTGGTAGGGGCAGCGAAAGAACTTGCCTGTGTTGCCGCTGCGGTCGATGGCAATCTTGGTGCCTTTGTGGGGACATCTGTTATAGAGAACTTTGATCTCGTTATCAGAGTGGCGCACCATGATTACCGGTTGGTCGGCCACCTGCGTTGTGATGTAATCACCCTTGCCCGGTGTCTGGCTATCGTGACCGACAAAGACCCATGTGTTTGCAAAAAGGTGCTTCATCTCCAGCCGGTAGATTTCGTCCGAGATGTAGACGTCGCGGTGCACCTGACCCGGTTGCACCAGATCAGAGACAAGATTGGGGTTTCCGGTATAGATGCCCATGGGGGTCTCCCTCAAATATCCAGCTTCAGGCGCGCGGACTTCGCGCGGCTGACGCAGATTTGCATAACGTTACCAGAGGTGCGCTCGTCCTCTGACAGGACCACGTCGCGGTGATCCGGCGTTCCATCCAGCACGTCTGTCTGGCAGATGCCGCAGTCGCCGCGCTGGCAATCGTACATCACGTCCACGCCCGCCTCTTCCAATACCTCGATGATGGTTTGTCCCGGCGGGATGGTAAAGACCTGACCGTCGTTGATCTCCACCTCGAAGGGTTGGTCGCCGTCTTCGGTCTGGGGTGTTTCGAACAATTCGAACCGGATGCGGTCGGATGGATGGCCCGCAGCCTCTGCCGCGGATTTGACGGCGGCGATCATGCCCTTTGGACCGCAACAATATACATGTGCATCGCGCGGTGCGTTTTGCAAAAGGGCCGCGACGTCAATCTGGTTGGTATCATCCATCCAGAGGGTCAGCGCATCGTCAAAGAGATCTTCCAACCTGTCAGCAAAGGCGCAGACCGCACGGCTGCGTGCCGCATAGTGGAAGTGGAACGGTGTGCCCCGTCCGCGCAGGGCCGTCGCAAAAGAGATGATCGGCGTCACACCGATCCCGCCGGCAATCAACATCGTAGGCGCATTATCAACGTGCAGCTCAAAAGAGTTCTTTGGCGCGGTCGCCTCGACCACATCGCCCGTGGATAACGCGTGCATCGCAAGCGATCCACCGTCACCGTCCGGTTCTGCCTGAACGGCAATCCGGTAGCTGTCGGGGGCATCTGGAATGGGCACAAAGTCGACCAGCGAATAGGATCGCGTGCCCGCATCGCCCAGATCGAAATCCAGGTGCGCGCCAGCGGAATAGGCGGGCAGAGGACCACCCTCTGCAGCGGTCAGGGTCATCATCCTGATCCGGTCGGTTACATCACGTGTCTCAGAAAGGCGCAGCTTCATGGCAGGGGCTCACAAAAGGGAATCCATAATTCATGAATATTCATATAAATGGCCGGTGCAACTGTCAAAACCATTTGAGGCTCAAATCGGATGGACGCGCACGTTCTCGAGAACCTTCAGCAAAGTGCGCACTGTAACTTCGCGATCTGCTTTGGGGATGCCTTCCAGCATGGCGTCATTGGCACCCGTCATGACGGGCCAGATGTCTGCGGTCAGGGCGTGGCCTGCATCGGTCAGACGCACGGTGCGCTTGCGGTTGTCCTCGTCCTTGACGGCGCGGCGGATCAGGCCGTCCGCCTCAAGCCGGTCCAAAGCGCGGCTCATGGTGGGTTGCTCCGCCAGCGCGTGGACACATAGTTCGTTGATCGTCAGTTCCTCGAAGATGCTGAGCGACGAAATGATGCGGGTCGAGATGGTCGACAGGCCAATCGCCTTAAGCTCTGCATGGATGGTCTGATTGTACCGATGCGCGATCCGCGTGATCAGGTAAGACGGCAGCGCGGTCAGCGTTCTGGGCGGTTTCTTGGGCATTGCGGTGCAGGCTCCGGCGAGGCAGGCTGTGACAGCCCGTGACCTCGCAACGCTACAGGTTCCGGCAAAGGCTGGCAAACGGACAAAACGAGATTTACTTGCAAAATCATATAAAACGGACTTGATTGTTGGCAGACAGCAAAGGACATCCCGCCCATGACAGACACTGACCAAAGCTATGCGGGCAAGACCGCCCTGATCACAGGTGCCAGCGTCGGCATCGGTCGCGAGATTGCCGTGCATCTGATGGCCCGTGGCTGTCATGTGATCAGCGCTGCCCGCCGCCCGTTTGAGCCTGCGTCAGATCAGGTCACCTCCTACACCGTTGATCTGGGGGACCGTGATGCCGTGCGCACCTTCGCAGCCGACATCAAGGCAAACCACAAGGTTGATATCCTGATCAACAACGCGGGCGTCGTGCGTAACACCCCTGTCGAAGAGGTCACGGATGAGGAGTATGATTTCCTCAACGACCTGCACGTCTGGACCGCGCTGCAACTCACTCAGGCGGTCGTGGACCACATGAAGTCGCAAGGGGCGGGGCGCATCATCAACATGTCTTCGCGTGCCGTGGTTGGCATGTCACAGCGCACGGTCTATGCCGCAACAAAGGCGGCGATTATTTCAATGACGCGCACTTGGGCCATCGAACTGGGGCCGCACGGGATTACCGTTAACGCCATCGCGCCCGGGATCATCACCACCGATATGGTCACGGTCGATATCCCCGAAGACAGCGAAAAGGCCAAATCAATTGCCGCCGGATTGCCGCGCAGACGGTTGGGCAAAGCCGATGACATCGCGCGCGCCACGTTGTTCTTTGCCGATCCGCAGAATGACTGGGTCACGGGGCAGACGTTGTTCGTATGTGGCGGGGCGTCGCTGGGATCGCTGACCGTGATTTAGCGCATCACAAAGGGGTTCGCCATCGGCTGGTCTGACGTGTTGATCCACGTTGTTTTGGTGCGGATGTAGTCCATGATCGCTTCTTTGCCTGCCTCGCGGCCATAGCCGGACTGATTGAAACCGCCAAAGGGGGCGATGGGCGAAATCGCACGATAGGTGTTCACCCATGTGATCCCGGACCGGATGCGTTTCGACACACGGTGCGCGCGCGCCACGTTTTCCGTAAACACGCCAGAGCCCAGACCAAAGTCGCTGTCATTGGCCAATGCAATCGCTTCTTCTTCGGTATCGAATGGCAAAAGCGACATGACGGGGCCGAACATCTCAACCTCCAGCGTGCGGGTCTGCGGGCTGTCGCAAAGCACGAGCGTCGGCTGGAAATAATGGTCACTGCCTGCATCCGCAGGCTGCCCGCCAAAGGCGATCTTTGCCCCCTGTGCCGTTGCTGCCGCAAGCGTTTCCCTGATCGTTTCCACCTGCGCAATTGTACACAAGGGCCCAAGGTGGGTCTCCGGATCATGCGGATCACCGACCACCAGATCGGCGCATTTCTCTGTGATCCGCTGGATCAGCGCATCATAGACAGGGCGGTGCACCAACCCCCGCGTGCCAGCAACGCAGGACTGACCCGAGGCGCCAAAGTTGCCCGCGATCAGGCCGTTGGCCGCAGAATCCAGATTGGCGTCGTCAAACACGATGATCGGGGATTTGCCGCCGAGCTCCAACGTGGTCACGGCAAAATTCTCGGCTGAATTGCGCACGACGTGGCGCGCTGTTTCCGGCCCGCCTGTAAAAGCGATCCGGTCCACATCGCGGTGTCGTGTTAGGGGGATAGCGCAATTTGGCGCGTCCCCTGTGATGATGGAGACGACGCCCTTGGGAAAGCCTGCTGCTTCGATCAGTTTGGCAAACTCGATCATGGGCGCAGGCGCAATCTCGGACGCCTTCAGCACCACAGTGCAGCCTGCCGCCAAAGCAGGGGCCACCTTGGTCGCGGCCAGAAACATCTGGGCGTTCCAAGGCACAATCGCCGCGACAACGCCGATGGGCACCGCATGGGTAAAGACATGCATATCTGGCTTGTCGATGGGCAGCACGGCGCCTTCGATCTTGTCGGCCAGCCCTGCGTAGTAGCGGTAGTAATCCGCAACATATCCTGTCTGGGCCATCGTCTCTTTGGCCAGCTTGCCGCTGTCAGTGGTCTCGATCCGGCCAAGCGCCTCGGCGTTTTCCGCAACCAAGTCGGCCAGGCGGAACAGGAGTTTACCCCGCGCTGTCTGTGTCATGTCGCGCCATGCGGGATCGTCAAGTACTGCCTTGGCTGCGGCCACTGCAGTGTCCACGTCCGCAGGTGATGCGCAGTCAAAGCTGGCCCAGACCTGGCCGTTGGCTGGGTTGACGGTTTCCATGGTCTGGCCGTCTGATCCGGCCTGCCAATGGCCTGCGATGAACAGTTGGTAGTGAGGCATATCGGGCATTGCTGTGTTCCTTCAGGAAAAGGCGGGCATGACGTCATTGATAAAGCGGTCCAGCGAGGCGCGCTTGCGTTCCGCGCTCATCCCGCTGTCGACCCAAAAGGCGTATTCGTCGAACCCTAGGTCTTCGTAGCGTTTGATCTGGTCTATCACTTCTTGCACAGTGCCGATGGTCAAGTCGCGATGCATGTTCTCGGGCGACATCATCTTGTTATCGGCAAGCTCTTGCGGGGACAGTTCCTGTATCAGGCCTTGAGATACGGGCCGCTTGTTCTGAAACCATGCTCCGAAATAGTTGTAGAACCGGCTCAGCTCCTGCGCGGCCTGTGCAGTATCCGCGTCATCGGAAGCAACAGAGGTATGATGCAGCAACATGATCTTGGGATCATGGGTGGCATGCTCTGCGCGGGCGGCCTTGAAAGTGGCCATCAGCTTTTCGATCTCTTCGATGCCTTGCCAAAGCGGTGTCACCTGTACGTCG
>CALAIJ010000068.1 GCA_937923365.1 uncultured Sulfitobacter sp. | reverse complement strand
GCGCAGCGCACGGGTCATATCCACAAACCCAAGCGCGCCGTTCTGTGCGCTATAGGCAGGCGACCCGACGGAGGCGAGAACCTCTCCGCTGTGATGATCTGCCACCACAATCGCGGCGGACACACCACGCGGCTGACCTGCAACAGCGCGGCGCGACAAGGCTTCCATCTGGTCTTGCAAACGCGCGTCCAGCGTCAGGTCATGACGCTGCGCCAGCGGGTCCTGACGGCGCATGTGATCTGCCAGATGCGGGGCCAGCCGCACCAAGGGACGCATCCGCTGCGGCACCTTTGAGCGGCGCAGTTGCGCGGGCGCATCAACCCGCGCCAACACCCGCGCACGGGCCTTCTCGGCCTCCTCTGGATGGCGATCGGGGCGGCGGCTTTCGGGGGCCTGGGGCAGCGCCACCAGCAATGCAGCCTCGGCGGCGGTCAAGCGTGCAGGCTCTTTGCCGAACCACGCAAGCGACCCTGCGCGCAGGCCCTCCACGGCGCCGCCATAGGGCGCGTGCAATAGATACAGCGACAGGATGTCTCGCTTGCTGAGCTTGCGCTCCAGCGCCAAAGCCAGACGCATTTGCCGCAGCTTGCCCTGCCAGCGTCCGGTGCCCGAATTCTCCAGCAGGCGCGCGACCTGCATGGTCAGGGTCGACCCGCCAGAGACGACCTCGCCCTGCCAAAGCGCCTGCCCGCCTGCGCGCATCACAGCCCAAGGGTCAACGCCCGCATGGCGATAGAACCGCTTGTCTTCATAGGCAACCAGCATCGCGATGAAATCACGGTCCACGGCGTCCAGCGAAACCGCCAGCCGCACCCGCCCGTCCTCAACCGGAAAGACCCGCAGCAATGCGCCATGGCGGTCGCGCATCTCTACGGAGGTTTCGACCAGCACAGGCGGCAGCAGGGTGGCGTTGACCCAATCGTCAAAGCCGTCCCGCAAACCCGCCGCCAGCGTCAGGCAAAGCGCCAGCGCGATAAGGCCAAAGCGGCGGATCACGGCGTCACTGTCACGCGGCCCGTGGCGGTATTGGCGCGATACTCGGCGCGGTACATATCCTCCACCGTGGCGGCGGGATGGTGATAGGTTCCGGGCGTCACGGCGCGCACGATATAGGCCAGACTGAACGGGTCAGAGCCGCTGTGGTTCACAGCAGCCACAAAGCGGTCACTGCGGAACTCCGCGTTCTGGGCCGTGGCGGTCTTGAGCCAGTCGGGTGATCCCACCTGTCCGCCTTGCAGCAGGTTCGGGTTGTCGATCTCGAACCCTGCGGGCAGCGGATCATCCACGATCAGCCGCGCGCCTGTTTCCTCGAACGGGTCGATGGTCAACACGACCACCATCCGGTCGCCCGATGCGATGGGGCCTGCGACGGCAACACCGTCGGTGGTGAAGTAACTGCGGCTCAGGGCATAGCCATAGCCACCCGCATCCGGTGCAACCTCCGGCACGCCGTAAGCAGTCATGGTGACGTCCATCGGCAACGTGCTGACGTTCTCAATCACAGAGGTTTCGCGCCGCTGGTCGGTGATGCGTTTGACCACGGGGCCTGCGGCATCCACACCGTCCACCCGCAGTCCGGGCGCTGCATCCGGTTGCGCAAGCGCGTGAGAGGCCATCAGAACCTGAGCGGCCTCTTGCGTCGACAGCCGTGACCCCCGTTGCCCCACCCAAGAGATCAGCGTTGCAGGCTCAATCGCGGCGCTGCCCGCCTCGGCGCTAAGCTTTAGCACCGCAGCCGTGTCGCGCAGGTTGGTGCCAAAATCATCGCGCCACCCCGTGTCCGCACGGCTTTGCAACAGCATGACGCCCGCACGGCGGAACATCTGGTCAGCCCTGATCTGATCGCCATAGGACGCCAGCGCCGCGCCCAGTTGGGCTGCCGCCAAAGGCGTGCCAAAAGCATCGCGCTTGGTATCCGCGTAATACCTCAGATCGCCCATCGCTGCCGCGCCTTCGCGGGCCAGTACCAGCAAGGCATAGGCGACATCTTCGCCGCCCTGATCAAAGTCTGGCGCATAGTTGATGCGGTTGCGCAGGTTGTCCATGGCAATACTAAAGGCGAGGTCAGGCACCTTGTGGCCCTGCGCCCGCGCCCGTGCAAGGAAGTCGGTGACATAGGCGTCCAGCCAGAACTCCCCCGACTGGGCGCGCCACAGACCAAAGGCACCGTTGCTGGCCTGCCGCGTCAGGACCCGCTCGATGGCGGCAGCGATCTTGGCGTCGATGTCTGCAGGGGCCCCAAGCCCCGAGGCTTGTGCGACAGAGCTGAGATAGAGAAGCGGCATCGCGCCCGAGGTCACCTGCTCCGTGCAGCCATAGGGATACCGGTCCAGCTGCTGCAGCAACCCCGGCACGTCAAAGCGCGCCAGAGGCCCCGCTGTCAGCGTCGCACTTGCCGTGCCCGGCCGCAGCCCTGCAAAGGCCGCCGCATCAAAGGTAAAGCGTTCGCCGACACCCAGCGCAAACTGGCGGGTTGTGGCGATCACCGGATCGTTGTCGCGCACGGGCATCAGCAGCGTCTTGCGCAGCTCTTTCCCGTCAGGTGTGCTCAGCACAACGGTGATCAGGTTGTCGCCGATCTCGCGCGCTATCAACGGGATGGAAATCCGCTGCGCGCCCTTGTCGGTCAACGTCACCGTTGCGGGCACATCGCTGAGCTGCACGCCTGCATCTGCCACAATCGACAGACCCATGTCACCTG
>CALAIJ010000067.1 GCA_937923365.1 uncultured Sulfitobacter sp. | reverse complement strand
GGTGGCGCGCCTGTTGGCGTGGTTGCCATCGCCTCTGCCGCCGGCGAAATCGACCGCCTTGTGCGCAGCGAGCGCGAGCGCGTCTTGCAGATGTTTGTCATCGCTACGTTCCTGTCCATCGGTCTTAGCATTGTGTTGGCCTCGACCATCGCCAATCCTTTGGCTGACCTTTCTGCTGCGGCAGAATTGGGCCGCGACAAGGATGCGCGTAAAATGAACCCGGGGCGCATTCGCATTCCCGACCTGACAGCCCGCCCCGATGAAATTGGACGCCTTTCAGGGGCCCTGCGCGGCATGGTATCCGCGCTTTACAACCGCATCGACGGGAACGAACAATTCGCCGCAGATGTCAGCCACGAAATCAAGAACCCGCTTGCTTCCCTGCGGTCCGCCGTTGGCACATTGCGCATGGTCAAACGCGATGATCAGCGCGAAAAGCTGTTGGATGTCATCGACCACGACGTGCGCCGTCTGGACCGTCTGGTCAGCGATATTTCCAACGCCAGCCGCCTTGATTCCGAACTGGTCAAGGAAGAGGAAGAGGCGTTCAACCTGCTCAACATGATTGGTAATCTCGGTCAGTATCTGGGTGAAGATGCCAAGAGCAAAGGGATCGACTTTATCACCGATTTGCCCGACAAACCGATCGAAGTGCACGGTCTTGAGGCGCGTCTGGCGCAGGTGTTTGTGAACCTCATCACCAATGCGATTTCGTTCTGCGAAGATGGCGATGCTATCCGGGTCTGGGCCCGCCAGAAGGAAAACCGTGTGCTGGTTGTTGTCGAAGACACAGGCCCCGGCATTCCCGATCAGGCATTGGCCAAGATTTTCAAGCGTTTCTATTCTCAACGTCCTGACGAACATTTTGGGAATAACTCCGGTCTGGGTCTGGCGATCTCAAAGCAAATCGTAGAAGCCCACGGCGGCGTCATCTGGGCCGAGAATATTCGCCCCACCGAGGCTGACATCACGTCAGAGCCTTTGGGCGCGCGGTTTGTCGTTGGTCTGCCGACCTGAACGGTGCCAGACCCGCGCCTTCACACATGACTTCTGATCCGACGCTAGTGCATGCCACGACCGTTTCTATCAACGGGCAGGGCGTGCTGATACTTGGTCCTTCCGGCGCGGGCAAATCTGCGCTGGCTTTGCAGTTGATCGCCTTGGGCGCAGTGCTGGTCGCGGATGACCAGACCAGACTGACCTGCCAGAGAGGGAAAGTGATCGCAGACGCCCCGCCCGCCATTGCCGGCATGATCGAAGCGCGCGGCTTGGGGATCATCAATCTGCCTCATGAGGGGCCTACGCCCGTCTCCTTGGTCGTGGATATGGGGCAGGTCGAACGCAAGCGCTTGCCGGACCCGCACCAGCACCAGATCGCCGGTCAGATGCTGCCGTGTCTTCACAAAGTCGAGGGCCCCCATTTCCCCAGCGCGATTACGCTATATATCAAGGGGACGCCGGAAACCTGAGATGCCCATAGACACACCTGTTCCACCACAGCCCGTCCCTGCGGGCATACGCCGTCTGGTCCTTGTCACCGGACCTTCTGGCGCGGGCCGCTCGTCTGCGCTGAATGTGCTGGAAGATGCAGGGTTCGAAGCGATCGATAACCTGCCGCTGCGGTTGCTGCCTGCCTTGCTTGAGGGTCCCGTGAACGCGCGTTCAGTCGCCTTGGGCATTGACGCACGCAACCGCGATTTCTCGACCAATGCGGTTCTGGATTTGATCGGGCGACTGTCGACACGCTCTGGTCTCGCGGTGGAGCTTTTGTATCTTGATTGCGCCGACGATGTGTTGCTGCGCCGGTTCTCCGAAACACGCCGCCGCCATCCTCTGGCGCCCGAGGACCGCCCCGCCCAAGGGATTACGCGCGAGAAAGAGCTGCTGGGCCCCATTCGTGCCCGCGCCGATGTGCTGATCGATACAACAGGCCTCAACATTCACCAGATGCGCGAAGAAGTCGAGCAGTGGTTCGCCCCCCAAGGGCGGCATCACCTTGCTGTGTCCGTCCAGTCGTTTTCCTACAAACGCGGGCTGCCGCGCAGTGTCGATACGGTGCATGACTGCCGCTTCTTGCGGAACCCCTATTGGGATCCCGACCTGCGCAGCCGAAACGGGACAGATGCGGATGTCGCCGCCTATGTGCGCGAAGATGCCCGCTTTGCCCCCTTCGCCCAGAAGGTCTTTGAACTCAGCGAACTGCTGTTGCCTGCCTACAGGGACGAGGGAAAATCGTATATCGCCATCGCATTTGGCTGCACAGGCGGGCAGCACCGTTCGGTGACGTTGGCAGAAGAACACGCTTTGCGCCTTGCGGATGCCGGCTGGCAGGTGTCAATTAGACACCGCGAGCTGGATCGCCAGCATCCAACAGAGGTTTAAGCATTGATCGGCATCGTCATCGTGGCTCATGGAGGATTGGCTCAGGAATACCTGGGTGCGATGCGCCATGTCATCGGTGACCAGACCGGGGTGCAGGCGATTGCGATTACCGCCGACCACGACCGCGACGCCAAACAGCGCGAGATTTGCAGTGCCGCTGATGCTGTCGATCAAGGCGCGG
The DNA here is from genome assembly GCA_937923365.1 of uncultured Sulfitobacter sp. Lineage (GTDB taxonomy): Bacteria > Pseudomonadota > Alphaproteobacteria > Rhodobacterales > Rhodobacteraceae > Sulfitobacter. The sequence continues at coordinate 4,944 of CALAIJ010000067.1, read as the reverse complement.
GTGTTGTGATCGTCACCGATCTGTTTGGTGGCTCGCCGTCAAACCTTAGTCTGCTGGCCTGCCAGCCCGAGAACCGCCGCATTCTTTACGGCGCAAACCTGCCGATGCTGCTCAAGCTGGCAAAATCGCGCCATCTGCCCGTGCCTGATGCCGTGCGCGCCGCATTGGAAGCCGCTAAGAAGTACATCGACAGCCATAACGTCAGCGCCGGGTAAGGGCCTCAATACCATGACCGAAATCTCCCTCAAGATCGTCAACGAAAAGGGGCTGCATGCTCGCGCTTCGGCCAAACTGGTCGAGGTTGTCGAAGCATTTGACGCCACAGCCGAGGTCAGCAAGGATGGCGTCAGTGCATCAGGTGACAGCATAATGGGCCTTTTGATGTTGGCAGCAGCACGTGGAAGCACTATTGACGTGCAAACTTCCGGCGCAGACGCTGATGCGCTGGCCGAGGCGCTGACAGCCTTGGTGGCAGACAAATTCGGCGAAGGCTCCTAAATCAAAAGTGAGCCCGCTTCGATCGAAGGTGATCCATGAACGACACATCAACAGCCGATGGCAAAGATGTAGACACATCCGATGGCGAGACGGTCAACTTTAACAAGTATGACCGCTCCAGCCTGTCGTATGCGTCAACTTTTGAGGACCCGTGGAAAAGCCGGTTCATCAGCATCATGGAGATGTTCACGGGCAAGCTGTCGATCCTGCGCATGGTGCGCCAGTTCGAGCGTCGCGGTGTGCCCACAGGGCAGGCCTTCTGGCGGGGTGCGCTCGACACGATGGGGATCGATCTGACCACCCCCCAGTCACAGCTGGACCGTATCCCCAAAGAAGGGCCTGTTGTTGTTGTTGCCAACCACCCCCACGGGATGGTCGATGGCATGATTTTTGCCGATCTGATCGGTCGTGTGCGCCCTGACTACCGTATCCTCACACGGTCCTTGCTGACGGATATTGATGAGGTCGCGGGCAGCTTCATGATCCCTGTGCCTTTCCCCCACGATCCCGACGCTCAGCGCAAGGGCGTCGAAATGCGCGCCAAAGCTATGGCCCACCTCAAAGATGGTGGCGTTGTCGCCCTTTTTCCGTCCGGGTCGGTGGCAGCGTCCGAGACGTGGTTCGGCCCCGCCGTAGAAGCCGAATGGAATGTCTTTACCGCCAAGGTCATTCGCCGCTCTGGCGCGCAGGTTGTGCCAATGAAATTCCCCGGCCAAAACAGCCGCGCCTACCAGATCGCCAACAAGCTTAGCCCGATGCTGCGCCAGGGCCTTTTGCTGCATGAGATCGTGCACAGTTGTAACAAGCCTCAGGGCCCTATTGTCGGTCATCCGATCCCGCAGGCGGAACTGGACAAATACGCCGATAACCCGCGCGAATTCATGGCGTGGCTGCGGGCGCATACTCTGGCGCTGAGAGACTAACTTTAGCCCCTTTCAAGTCATCCGAAGATTTTGGGTCTGGAGTTGGCCACCGTCATGCCGTCACGGCCAAGTGCGGCACCTTTGTGCGCTCAATGGGCCGAAGCGCGCAGTGCCCCCAGCCGGCGGAACACATGAATTTTAGCGTGTTGGGACAGGACTGTCGCCACGGTAGTCGTAGAACCCTCGTTGGGATTTGCGGCCCAACCAGCCCGCTTCGACGTATTTGGTCAGCAGCGGGCAGGGGCGGTACTTGGTGTCCGCCAATCCGTCATGCAGCACGTTCATGATTGCCAGACAGGTATCCAGCCCAATGAAATCGGCCAGTTCCAGTGGCCCCATCGGGTGGTTCGCCCCCAGCTTCATAGAGCTGTCGATGGACTGCACATTGCCCACCCCTTCATAAAGCGTATAGACCGCCTCATTGATCATGGGCATCAGAATGCGGTTCACGATGAAGGCGGGAAAGTCCTCGGCAGAGGCTGCGGTCTTGCCCAGACGGTCCACCACCTTCTTGCAGGCGTCAAAGGTCTCTGCATCTGTGGCAATCCCGCGGATCAGTTCAACCAGTTGCATCACAGGCACCGGATTCATGAAGTGGAAGCCCATGAATTTCTCGGGCCGGTCCGTACGGCTGGCCAGACGCGTGATGGAAATGGACGACGTGTTGGAGGTCAGGATTGTCCGAGGTGCCAGATGCGGCAGCAGGTCCTCAAAGATTGCCTGCTTGACGGTTTCGCGTTCCGTTGCAGCTTCGATAATCAGGTCACTTGGCCCCAGCTTAATCAGGCTGTCTGTCGTATGAATACGTGCAAGCGCCTCTTTTTGCGCCTGTGCAGTGATCTTGTCGCGTGACACCTGGCGATCCATGTTGCCGGTAATGGTCGCCATGGCGGCCTCAAGCGCGTCGGTGCTGACGTCCGTCATGGTCACGTCATAGCCTGCAAGTGCCATCACATGGGCAATGCCGTTGCCCATCTGTCCTGCACCTACAATCCCGATTGTCTGGATATCCATTGGCCGCTCCTTTGGTTTGCCCCACAGTAGGATGCGGCGTGCCTGCGCTGCAAGGGCAGGGCGGCCCAGCGCCGGACATTCGCCGAAAACTTTTTGCAAAACTGCCAGTTAAGCGAATCGCAGGACCTGTCGGGCCATCCTTTGGCTTGGGTGAAAACAATTCGGGTACTTTGGTATATGTCCATCGAAATCCTCGGGCCGGGTGGCCTTGATTATCTGACCTGTCGGTATGGCACGTCAAAGCTGATGTTTCGGGGGCCCAAGCGGTCCCTGAAAGGGCGGTTTGTCGCCTTCATCGGCGGGACGGAAACCTATGGGAAATTCATTGCGGAACCTTTTCCGGCGCTGATCGAGCAAGCGCTTGAGGTGCCTTGTGTCAACTTCGGGCTCTTGAATGCGGGCATTGACGCCTTTGCCAAAGACCCGTTTGTGATCGAAACCGCCAGCCGTGCTGATGTCACGGTGATCCAGTTGGTTGGCGCGCAGAACCTGTCCAACAGGTTCTATTCGGTGCACCCACGCCGCAATGACCGGCTGGTCACCGCCTCGGCATTGCTGAAAACGATCTACGGGGAAGTGGATTTTGCAGACTTCAATTTCACCAAACATATGCTGCAACATCTGCAGACACTTTCGCCCGAACGGTTTGCGATTGTGCGCAGTGAATTGCAGCAGGCGTGGTTGGCGCGGATGCGGCTGATGTTGGGGCAGATATCAGGCAAGAAAGTTTTGCTGTGGTTGGCCGCACGCACCCCTGAAGATATGCCTGTTACAAACGCGCATGGCATTCCCGATCTGGGTGAGGACCCTTTGTTCATTACCCGCGATATGATCGCACAAATCGCGCCGCTGGTAGACGATGTGGTCGAGATGAGCACCAATGGCGGGGCGGTAGGGGCGGACGTCAAAGGCATGGTTTTCAGCGAGATGGAGCGGATGGCGGCAGAGCAAATGCTGGGCCCCACCGCGCACTCTGACGCAGCGGGCGCATTGGTCCCGGTGATCGAGGCTTTGCGCACATAAAAAGGCCCGCTGAAACAGCGGGCCTTTCAAACTTCAACGGGGTTTGATCCCCTCAGAGCTTTTCGATCAGTGCAGGGACCGCATCAAAGAGGTCGGCCACAAGCCCGAAGTCTGCGACCTGAAAAATCGGCGCTTCTTCGTCTTTGTTGATCGCCACGATGACTTTGCTGTCCTTCATGCCCGCAAGGTGCTGGATCGCGCCGGAAATACCGACTGCAACATAAAGGTCAGGTGCAACCACCTTACCGGTCTGGCCAACCTGCCAGTCGTTGGGGGCATAGCCTGAATCGACCGCAGCACGGGACGCGCCAACCGCAGCGCCCAGCTTGTCGGCCAGTTTCTCGATCAGGGCAAAGTCCTCTTCGGAGCCGACGCCGCGACCACCGGAGACAACAACACCAGCCGATGTCAGTTCCGGACGGTCAGAGGCTGCAACTTTGTCCTCGACCCAGCTCGACAAACCGGGGTCAGCCGCCGCGGAGACAGTCTCGACAGAGGCGGAGCCGCCTTCGCCCGCCGCATCGAATGTCGATGTGCGGAAGGTGATGACTTTTTTGGCGTCAGAGGATTTCACCGTCTGGACCGCGTTGCCTGCATAGATCGGACGCTCGAACGTATCGGCATCCACAACGCCCGACGCGTCAGAGATAACCATCACGTCCAGCAAAGCCGCCACGCGGGGCATCACGTTCTTGGCGTCCGTTGTTGCGGGTGCAACGATGTGTTCGTAGTCGCCTGCAAGGGACACGATCAAGGCTGCGGTGGATTCCGCAAGGCGGTGACCCAAAGACGCATCTTCGGCAACCAGCACTTTGGACACACCGTCAATCTTGGACGCCGCATCGCCCGCCGCAGCGGCAGAGCCGCCACAGGCCAGAACGGTCACGTCGCCCAGTTTCACTGCCGCAGTGACAGCCTTGGCAGTGGCGTCCATCGCCAGTTCGCCATCGGTTACTTCTGCAAGGAGTAGAACAGCCATTACACAGCCCCCGCTTCTTTGAGTTTCTCGACCAGCTCGTCAACCGAGCCTACCTTGATGCCAGCAGCACGTGCCTCAGGCTCAACAGTTTTGACGATTTCCAGACGGTTTGCGACGTCCACGCCGTAATCGGCTGGCGTCTTTTCGTCCAAAGGCTTTTTCTTGGCCTTCATGATGTTGGGCAGCGACGCATAGCGCGGTTCGTTCAGGCGCAGGTCAACGGTGACAACCGTCGGCATGGAGACCTCGATGGTCTGCAAACCGCCGTCGACTTCGCGTGTGACTTTGGCTTTGTCGCCCGCGATTTCGACTTCAGAGGCAAATGTCGCCTGTGACCAGCCCATCAGCGCTGACAGCATCTGACCGGTCGCGTTCATGTCGTTGTCGATGGCTTGCTTGCCGCACAGCACGAGGCCCGGCTGCTCTTCGTCCACGATCGCCTTGAGGATTTTCGCAACCGCCAAAGGCTCGATGTCGTTGTGCACGTCGTCGGTCGCAACCACGAGG
>CALAIJ010000066.1 GCA_937923365.1 uncultured Sulfitobacter sp. | reverse complement strand
CGCAAGGAACCGATATCTGCAAAATCCCCGGTAGCCATCGCCCCAAGGCCTGCTAAACAGGGAACGAACGGAGGCCAGGATAGGGGACGCGTCATTTCGGACGAGGCAGAAAAGCAGCAAGGCAGCGGGCTGCCCGCCAAGGGCGGGTTCTTTGGCACGACCTTGCTGTCGCGCGCGGCACGCGGGTCAACGTGGACGGCACTGACGTTTGTCGTCTCGCAAGGTGCGCGGTTTGCCTCCAACCTGATCCTTGCGCGACTCTTGTTCCCTGAATCCTTTGGCATCATGGCGCTGGTCACGATGCTGCTGATCGGTCTTGCGATGATCTCTGACATGGGGATCGCCCAGTCCATCATGCAAAGCAAACGCGGTGATGATCCCGATTTTCAGGACACCGCATGGACCTTGCAAATCATGCGCGGCGTGGTCCTGTGGCTGATCGCCTGTGCGTTGGCCCTGCCCGCCGCTGCGTTCTACGGCCAACCTGTGATCGCGCTGATGCTGCCGCTTGCGGCTGTAGCCCTTCTGTTTGCCGCCCTTGAACCTATACGCGTGGAAACGGCAAACCGCCATTTGCTGCTGGGGCGCGTCATGATCCTCGATCTGGCCGCGACGCTGATCGGCATTGTCACGATGGTCATCATTGCATGGATCACGCGCTCCACGTGGTCGCTGGTTGCAGGCTGGGTGGTCACGTCGGCCGTGCGGCTCGCCCTGATGTGGTTGTTCCTGCCCGGACGCGGTAACAAGCTGATGTGGGAGAAAAAGGCAGGCTCCGAACTGCTGAACTTTGGCGTCTGGATCTTCTTTTCGTCGATCTGCGGGTTGCTGGTCATGCAAGGCGACCGCGCTATTCTGGGCAAGTTCCTGAGTATCGACGGCTTGGGCATCTATAACATCGGCATGTTCCTTGCCAGCTTTCCGATGATGCTGGGCACGATGATCACCAGCCGCATTCTGATCCCGCTCTATCGCGAGCATCTGGATGCGGAGGACCCCAGCGCCCGCAACCGCCTGTTCAAACTGCGCTATTACCTGACGGGGCTGATGCTGGTGGTGCTTTTTGTGCTGGCGCTGCTGGGCCCTTGGGTGGCGCAGACCCTGTATGACGACCGCTATATCGGCGTCGGCGGCATCATCGCCATCATCGCCAGCGTTCAGATGATCGTTGTTGTGTCGCTGACCTACGATCAGGCCGCCCTCGCCACCGGAGATTCGCGCGGGTTCTTTACCGCCAGCCTTGCCAAAGCCTTGCTGACCACGATCGGCCTGCTGGTCGGCGTCACTCAACTGGGCGTCTTCGGTGCGATGATCGGCCTTGGCATCGGGTTTCTGCTGTACCACCCCGTGATCATCCTGCTTGCGCGCAAACACAAGGCTTGGGACGGGCGCCATGACGGCCTGGTCCTGCCTGCGGCCCTTATTCTTGGTGGGGCAGCCATGTGGTTCAACTGGCCAAGCGTGGAAATGCTCTTGCCGGGTGGCTTGGGCGGGCTGTTCTCCAACTGACATTCTGGGGAATGTGCCTGCGGTCCGGACGCGCGACTTGCTGCGGGCTGGCGGGGTGCATCATGAGGTGCGCGGTGGTCCCAGAGAGTCGCGAAACATCAACGATGTCTGCAACTCGGTCGATGATCCTTCACTGCGCTTTTCGACAATGCTGATCAGTTCAGTCGCTGCATTGCGGCCCATTTCGCGGTGTGGCACGTGCACCGTGGTCAGGTTTGGGGTCACGATCCGCGCCAATTCGATGTCGTCGAAACCGGTGACGGAGACGTCTTGTGGCACACGCAATCCGATCTGCTGCGCCCGCCTGATCGCGCCAACGGCCAGAACATCGTTGCCACAGATCACGACCGTGGGGGGCTTGGCCGCATCCATCAAAACGCCCATCGCCTCTTCGCCGTTCTGAATGCCGTAGGGCGTCTCGATCACCGCAATCCGGGTCATATCCATCCCCTTCTCGCGCAATGCATCCTTGATCCCTGCAAGCCGCTCAAATGCGCGGTCATTGCCCTTGGTTGTTCCGGATATGATGGCGACGTCGCGGTGCCCCTGATCAAGAACCTTGCGGGTGAGCGCGTGCATGGAGTTGCGGTTATCGAAGCCGATGGACGGCAAATCATGCTGCTTTGAAAACGCCCAGGCCACCAGCGCAGGCACATTTCGCTGCTTGAGAAACCGGTAAATGTCGGGATCGCGGTCATATCCGATCAGCAGCAGCGCATCCGCCCCGCGCGAGACAAGCGACCGGATCTGATCGCGCTCTACGTCCGGATCATACGCCGTGCTTGATACCAGCAAGGTGTATCCTTGGCTGTTGAGCTCTTCCTGAAAGGCCTGAAGGCCGCGTGCAAAGATCGCATTTTCCATCGTCGGAATGATGGCCCCGATGGTGAAGGTACGCTTGGCGGCCATCACTTTCGCACCGAAATTCGGTGTATAGCCCAGCGCGTCCACTGCTTTCATGACCCGATCAAACGTCGGTTTTGCAACGTGCTTTGGCAAGTTCAGACAACGAGAAACGGTCGCAGTGGAAACCCCCGCGGCACGTGCGACATCATCGAGGGTCGGAATGGTTCTATCTGACTGCATGCTGAAACCGACATTGCATGTTCTTTGACCCGTCCCGCAATCCTGAAACGTCTAACAATCGCGAACAAACTGGCCAGTGTTGCGATGTAAGCCCTTGCATAGAATCAATGTAAGCGTTTACATAAATATCAGAACACACCCGTTTCAGGAGATTCCCACATGTTTCTTGCAGCCTCCATTGTCGTCTTCGCTTTGTATTTTGCGAACGTCGCGCTTGGTGCTTTTGCAGATTCCGCCATCCTTGGTGATGTGGGCGAAATGTTGGTTCTGTTCTCAGCGTCGATCCTTTTCGTCGTTGCTATTTTACAAAGTGAAGCTGTCCGAAAACAAAAAGACGACAGCTAACTGTCTTTCGGGAGGAACGACATGAACGAAGAACGCAAAGAGCTGGCCTCGGCAGAGCGCCGCAATTTTCTGAAACTCGCTGGCGCAGGTGGCTTTACCGCCGCGATGGTTGCCGGTGGTGCCGGCATGCTGTGGTCATCCGAGGCCGCAGCCCAGACCGCCAATGAAGAGCGTGACCGCGAAAAGGCCGCAGAGCATGTGATGACGATCGGTACAGCCTATGTGCTGGGTGCCTCGCGCAGCTATCCGATCATGCAGCTGGACCTCAAGGAGAACATCCAGAACGCCACCAACGGCAAAGTCTATGTGAAGCTCGCACCCGGCGGGCAGCTGGGTTCAGGCGGCAATCTGGTTCAGAAAGTGCAAGGCGGCACCATTCAGGCAGCACAGCACTCACTGTCGAACTTTGCGCCCTTTGCCTCCACAGTTGACCTGATCAACATGCCCTACCTGTGCGGGTCAAACCAGCGGTTCACCAACCTTGTGAATTCCGACTTCTGGAAAGCGACCGTTGAGCCCAAGGTCGAAGAGAACGGCTTCAAAGCCCTGTTCTACGTCAACATCGACCCGCGTGTTGTCGCGGTGCGCAAAGGCGGCGCTGGTGCCGTTTTGTCCCCCTCCGATCTGGATGGCGTCAAGTTCCGCGTGCCCGGCTCCAAAATGCTGCAGCAGTACTACCGCATGGTTGGCGCCAACCCGACGCCGGTTGCCTGGGGCGAGACACCCTCCGCGATCAAACAAGGCGTTGCAGATGCGCTCGACCCCTCTGTGGGCGCGCTTTATGTGTTCGGCTTCAAGGACATTCTGTCCCACGTCACGTTCACGCAAGCCGTACCGGACAGCCAAGTCTATTCGTGTAACCTTGAGTGGTTCAACTCCATGCCTGCCGACATTCAGGAAGGCATCATGTGGGGGTCCGAGATGACCGCACACCAGAACCTGTCCAAGGTCCCTTCAGCGCGCGCTTATGCCATGGCAGAGCTGGCCAAGGCGGGTGTCGAATTCCACTCGCTGTCCGACGACCAGTTGGGCGAATGGAAAGCGGCAGGCGGCTATCAGTTGGCCGAATGGGACAGCTTCAAGAAAGAGCTGGCCGGTTCCATGGACAACTTCGCCAAAATGGAAGAAGCGGCTGGCACGCAGGGCAAGTACTACGTCCACGACGCCTAAAGCCACCTTGCGGGCGCGTTGTTTCGCGCCCGCATCTCAACTCACAGAATTCTAGAATCTGCACCCGATGGGCGTAGGGGCTTGGCCTGACGGGAGGGCAAGATATGAAACTTTTGCGCCGAATAGACCGCGATGCCGAACTTTGGCTGTTGCTGGTTTTTTACGTCATGCTGGTCATCACGATGGCCATCGAAGTGCTGCGCCGCGAGGTTTTCTCGTACTCGTCCATTTGGGGCGAAGAGATCGTGCGCTACTCCTTTATCTATCTTGCGTGGATCGGGGCTGCCGCCGCCGTCAAGGAACGCGCGCATATCCGCATCGACGTCATCATGCATTATCTGCCGCAGCGCCCGAAAACGCTGGTCTATATCTTCGGTGATCTGGTGATGTTCTTTGTCGCGATCATTGCGCTTTACTGGTCTTTTGAGACGGTTCACGTCTCGGCCAAGTTCGGGTCTGTCACGGACGGGCTGCGCATCTCCAAGGTCTGGTTCCTGATGGCCGTACCGGTGGGTTTCGCGCTGATCATCTGGCGCCTTTTGCAATCATTTGTCCGCGACTGTCGCAGCCTGAAGAACGGAACACCCGTTTATCAGGGCGACACGTTGTTTGATTAAGGGGGCCTGACGATGCTTTGGAACGCCGTTAATCAGACTGTCGAGCTGGGCTGGGATTTCTATCTGCCCGTGATCCTTTTTGTCGCACTGATTGCCTTTGCCGTGCCGGTCTGGGCCTCTATCGGAGCCTCCGCCATCCTCATGCTGTGGATGTCGGGCGATCTGCCGCTCAGCCTTGTGGGCGAAAGCCTGTTTTCAGGCATTGACGCTTTTGCGCTGACTGCTGTGCCGCTCTTTATCCTGACGGGTGACGTGTTGGTCCGCACTGGCCTCAGTCGCAAGTTTCTGGACGTTGCAGAGGCATTGACCAACTTTGCCAAAGGCGGCTTTGGCTCTGCCACCGTGCTGGTGTGCGGTATGTTTGCGGCCATCTCCGGCTCGGACGCGGCCGGTGCTGCGGCCGTGGGGCGCATGACCATCGCGCGTCTGGTCGAGGCGGGATATCCCCGTCCCTACGCCTGCGCCCTTGTGGCGGCGGGTGCCTGTACCGGCATCCTGATCCCGCCATCGATTGCCTACATCATCATCGGTCTGGTCCTGGGCATATCTGCCTCCACCTTGTTCCTGGCAGCGCTTATCCCGGGTCTTGCGATCCTGATCTCGATCCTGATTACCAACCTGATCGTGAACCGCATCCATGGGTACGAAGGCGGCGGCAACATGAGCTTTGGTGAATGGGCCGGTAACCTTGTCCGCGCGCTGAAATCGGGTTGGTATGCGTTCATCGTGCCCGGCATCATCTTTTACGGCATCTTCTCGGGTCGTTTGACACCAACCGAAGCGGGCGCCACGGCTGTTGTCGTGACCATCGCCATGGGGTTCATTATGGGCACGCTGAAGCTGGCCGATTTCCCCGCGATGTTGCTCAGCTCTGCCAAGGTCAACGGGGTGATCCTGCCGATTATCGCCTTCTCGGCACCTTTGGCCGAAGCGCTCGCGATTATGGGTGTGCCGCAGGGCTTTGTGACATCGGTCACGCTGATGACGGACGAACCGTGGCTGCTGATCCTGCTCATGATCGGCATTTTGATCGCAGCGGGCTGCGTCATGGAAACGACACCGAATATCGTGATCCTTGCGCCCATTCTCAAGCCGCTGGCCGACAACATCGGCATGAACGAGATCCAGTTCTGTATCATGATGATTACCGCCCTTGGGGTCGGGTTCATCACGCCACCGCTGGGACTGAATCTGTTTGTCGTATCTGGCATAACCGGTGAATCAATACTAAAGATAGCTGCGCGCGCCGTTCCTTTCGTTTTGTGCATGTTCATCGTGGTTTTGTTGATCGCCTATGTACCTGCCCTTTCGACAACTCTGTTACCTGAAATCTACCAATAGGATTCCCCCGACATGACCCGCGAATATCTTAAAAAAGCAACGCTGACCGCAAAATCGGATGCCTCCGAGACGCATGAGATTGTGCAAAACATTCTCAACGATATCGAAGCGGGCGGTGACGCGACGGCCCTTGAGTATGCCAAAAAGTTTGACCGCTACGAGGGCAATGTCATGCTCTCCCCCGAAGAGATCGAGGCGGCTTGCGCACTGGTGCCTGAAAAGCTCAAGGCGGACATCCGTTTTGCCCATGACAATGTGCGCCGCTTTGCCGAGATTCAGAAATCCACCCTGACCAATGTCGAGATGGAGATCGAACCGGGTTTCATTGCGGGCCAAAAAGCGATCCCTGTCGATGCTGCGGGCTGCTACGTGCCGGGGGGGCGCTACAGCCATATCTCCTCTGCCATCATGACCGTGACCACCGCCAAAGTCGCGGGATGCCGGCACATTACCGCCTGCTCCCCGCCCCGCCCCGACGTAGGCGTGGCCCCTGCAATCGTGTATGCCGCGCATATCTGTGGCGCTGACAAAATTCTTGCACTGGGGGGCGTTCAGGGCGTCGCGGCCATGACATTCGGTCTGTTTGGCCTGCCCAAAGCGAACATCCTTGTCGGTCCGGGCAATCAGTTTGTTGCCGAAGCCAAGCGCATCCTGTTTGGCCGCGTCGGCATCGACATGATCGCGGGTCCCACAGACAGTCTGATCCTTGCAGACAAACACGCGGACGCACACATCGTCGCGACCGACCTCGTCAGTCAAGCCGAGCATGGCTACAACTCACCCGTCTGGCTGGTCACGGATGACCGCGCGATGGCCGAAAAGGTGATGGAGCTGGTCCCCGGCCTGATCGATGACCTGCCAGATGTGAACCGCGAAAACGCCTTTGCCGCATGGCGTGACTATGCCGAAGTGATCCTCTGCGCCGATCGCGAGGAAATGGCCGCATGTTCTGACGACTACGCACCCGAACACCTGACCGTGCAAGCCGAGGACCCCGATTGGTGGCTGGACCGTCTTACCTGCTACGGCTCCTTGTTTCTGGGCGAAGAGACCACGGTTTCGTATGGCGACAAAGCCTCCGGCACCAACCACGTTTTGCCGACATCCGGCGCCGCTGGGTACACAGGCGGGCTGTCCGTCCACAAGTACATGAAGATCGTCACCTGGCAGCGCACCACGCGGGATGCGTCCAAGCGGGTTGCCGAAGCCACGGCGCGTATCTCGCGTCTTGAAGGGATGGAAGGTCACGCGCGTGCAGCAGACGTGCGTTTGGCCAAGTACTTCCCCGGCGAGAATTTCGACCTGTCGGCGGACGGCTGATCCAATGACCGCCAACCCGTCTGCATTGTTTGATCTGACAGGCCGCGTTGCGGTTGTGACCGGGGCCAGTTCCGGCCTTGGTCGCCGTGCGGCTGTGGCTTTGGCCGCCGCCGGTGCGCAGGTCGTGGGCGTTGCCCGCAGGCAGGATGCACTGGACGGGTTGCAAGCCGAGATTGGGGCGGCCTGCGCTGTTGTTGCGGCGGATGTGGCGGATCGTGACGGGGTTTATGCCTTGCGCGATGCGGTATCCGCCCCCTTCGGGGCCCCCGACATTGTTGTGCATGCAGCAGGGGTAAACACCCGCGAAGTCGCCGATGACGTGACCGCAGAGGGTTGGGACCGGACCATTGCGCTGAACCTCAGCGCACCCTTCTTTATCTCTCAGGCCCTTGTGCCTGCGATGAAAGCAAAAGGCTGGGGCCGGATCGTGAACTTTGCCTCGTTGCAGACCACGCGGGCCTTTCCGGGCGGGATCGCTTATGGCGCGTCCAAAGCAGGCATCGGTCAGTTGACCCGCGCCATGGCCGAGGCGTGGTCGCGCGATGGCATTACTGCCAACGCGATCGGGCCCGGCTTTTTCCCGACGGAGCTCACCGCAGCAGTCTTTGACGATCCCGAACGTGCGGCCCGCAACGCTGCACAGACCTGTGCAGGGCGCAATGGCACGCTGGCAGACATGGACGGACCGCTTCTGTTTCTCTGCTCGGATGCTTCAGCATATGTAACGGGGCAAGTCCTCATGGTGGACGGAGGGTTTACGGCGAAATGAAAGCTTTGGTCTATGACGGCGTGGAAACGCTGAACTACCGCGACATGCCGACCCCTGTGGCCGCGCAAGGCGAAGCGTTGATCCGCATCGACGCCGTGGGCATCTGCGGCTCTGACATGCATGCCTATTTGGGTCACGATGCGCGGCGCCCTGCCCCGCTGATTTTGGGCCATGAGGCTGCCGGCGTCATCGTCGGCGGTGCCGACGACGGCAAGCGCGTGACCATCAACCCGTTGGTGAATTGCAAAACCTGCCCAGCCTGCCGCAGCGGCCGCGAGAATCTCTGCCCTGACCGTCAGATCATCTCGATGCAGCCGCGTGAAGGCGCGTTTGCGCAATATGTCACGATGCCCCCAGAGAACCTTGTCGAAGTGCCCGCGGATGTGCCTTTGGCCAAAGCGGCCCTTGCCGAACCACTTGCGGTCAGTTGGCATGCCGTTCGTCTGGCGCTGGAGGCGGTGCACATGACGGATGCCCGTCGCGCCTTGGTCATTGGCGGCGGGGCAATCGGATTGGCCGCCGCACTCGCACTGCGCGCAATGGACGTGAGTGACATTACCATCGTGGAGCCGAACGCGGGCCGCCGCGCATTCCTGAAAGATACCTGTGGCGAAAACGCTGTTGAGGCGACCGAGGAGCAATATCCGATCGTTATCGACGCGGTCGGATACGCCGCCACCCGCGCGACGGCATCGGCCCGCGCCACCCCCGGCGGCGTGATCGCCCACATTGGACTTGGCGAAGACGCAGGCGGGCTCGACATACGGCGGATCACCCTGCAAGAGATCACATTCATCGGAACGTATACCTACACCATGCAAGACTTCCGCGACACCGCAGCGGCCATCTTTGACGGCAGCCTTGGCGCACTGGACTGGACCGAAGAGCGGCCCTTGTCGAACGGTGCGGATGCCTTCAAAGACCTGCGCCGCGGCACGGTTGCCCCTCCCAAAATTGTCCTGCTGCCCTGGGCCTGACGCCCCCCGAACGGAGACGACCCATGTACCGCAAAGTTCTGGTTCCTATGGCACTTGACCACGGCCTGTCTTCTCAGACGTTGGCCATTGCGCAAGCTCTGGCCGGTGACGGCGGAGAGATCATCGCCCTGCACGTCTATGAGGCGCCACAGGGTTCAGTAACGGCCTACCTTGATGCGGATGTCGTCGCCGAAGGGTTTTCACAGGCCAAGGCGCAACTGGCGGAAAAACTGACGGGCCTGAGCGGCATCAAAGCCGAGATCATCAAAGGCCACACCTATCGCACGATCATCGACTATGCCGGTGCGCATGATATCGAGTGTATTGTCATCGGCTCTCACAAACCGGGGCTCAGCGACTATTTGCTTGGCTCCACGGCCGCCCGCGTTGTGCGTCATGCACCCTGTGCGGTTCACGTCCACCGTTCTTCGTAAACTCCAACACGCGCCAATTTGCGCACCAAACCGAAAGGCCCAATCTGATGAACATCGACAAAAAGATTGTCGACGATCTTGTCGCCAACGATGTCTCATTCGTGACCACCGTCCCCTGCAAACAGCTGGCCGGTGTGATCGAAGAAGTCGAAAACCGCGATGAGATTTTCCACATTCCCTCCAACAAGGAAGACGAAGGCATGGGGCTGTGCGCCGGTGCGTTCATGGGGGGCAAGCGCCCGATGATCATCATGCAGAACACAGCACTTGGCGTGACGCTGAACACGCTGGCGACACTGACGCAGTTCTACCGGATGCCCCTGCCGATGCTGATTTCCTATCGAGGAGAGCTGCGCGAGCCGGTGTCTTGTCAGGTGGAAATGGCCGTTCACACCAAAGCGCTGCTGGCGCAATTGAACATCCCCACCTACCACTTCCATTGGCAAAAGGATGTCGAAGAGTTCGACAACATACTCAAATACACCTTCATGTCCAACAAACCTGTGGCGATCCTGACAGACGCCAACTTCTGGGGAGGCTACGGCGACCAATGATCCGTTCAGAAATCTTGAAAGAAATCGCCCCGATCATCCGTGATCACCTTGTTGTCTGCAACATCGGTCTGCCCAGCCAAGAGCTGCACATGATCGACGACCAGCCTACCAACTTTTACATGCTGGGAACGATGGGACTGTCATCCTCCATCGGTTTTGGTCTGGCATTGGCGCAGGACAAACCTGTCATTTCGATCGACGGTGACGGCTCTGTGCTGACCAATCTTGGCACGCTGCCCACCATCGCCAACAATGCGACGGGCAACTACACGCTGCTGATCATCGACAACGGGTCTTATGGCTCCACCGGCGACCAGCCGACCTATGCGGGCATGAAAACCTCGCTGTCGGCTGTTGCCACAGCTTGCGGTTGCGAGAACGTCATCGAAGTGCAGGACAAGGACCTTGGTCCCGTGTTGCAGTCGGCCATCGACAGTGACGAAATGACGATCATCGTATGCAAATGCGACAGCGGCAACATCAAGCTGCCCGTCATCACCATGGACCCCGTTGTGATCCGTCACCGCTTTATGGAAGCTGTGAAGGCCTAAATGAGTGCGAAAGACATCCATTCAGCGGCAGACGCACGGGCCATCGCCCAAAAGCGTCTGCCGTGGATGATCTTTGACTATATTGACGGGGCCGCAGGGGCGGAAACGGGTGCGGCGCGCAATCGCGCAGCACTTGATGCCATCACCCTACGGCCCCGTATCCTGCGCGATGTGCGCAACCGGTCCCTGAGCACAGCGATTTTCGGTGCTGAGGCCAGCCGCCCTTTCGGCATCGCGCCGATGGGCATGTGCAATCTGTCCGGCCCGGGCGCGGACCTGATGCTGGCCCGTCTGGCAGCCAAGCATTCGGTGCCGCACGGTGTCTCGACCGTCGCCTCAACCCCGCTGGAGAAAATCATCGAGGTTGCCCAAGGCAACGCATGGTTCCAGATCTACTTTAGCGGCGACGGTACGGGCACTTTCAAGCTGGTTGATCGCGCGCGGGATGCGGGGTACGAAACCCTTGTGCTTACCGCCGATGTGCCCGAAGTCGGCCGCCGCCCGCGCGAGTTGCGCCACGGCTTCAAGATGCCGTTCAGGATCGGGCCAAAACAGTTCATCGACTTTGCAATGCACCCGCGCTGGTCCCTGAACAGTCTGATCGCTGGCAAGCCCGGCATGGCCAACTTTGACATGCCCGGATACGAGTTTGACCGCACCGAAAGCCGTGCGGCAGCCAACTGGGATACCCTTAGGAAGATGCGCGATGCATGGCCCGGCAAGCTGGTGGTCAAAGGTGTCCTGGATGTCGAGGATGCCGTGCTGCTGAAAGAGGCGGGCGTTGACGCCATTCAGGTCTCAAGCCACGGCGCGCGCCAGCTTGAGAGCGCGCCCTGCCCCATCACCGTTCTGCCGCTGATCCGTGATGCCGTCGGCCCCGACATGCCGCTGTTCTTTGACAGCGGGTTACGCTCTGGCGAAGATGCGCTCAAGGCGCTGAACACCGGGGCAGACTTTACCTTCTTTGGCCGCATCTTGCAGTTTGCCATCGCCGCAGGGGGCGAGGCCGGATTGAACCGGATGTGGGATGTGCTGAGTGACGAGCTGAGCATTGCGATGGCGCAAACAGGTCAGGTCAGGCTGGACCAATCTGACATCCGAAAAGGGCGTGAGAGCACCGCTTGAGAACATCCTGTAGGCGCATGGCAAGGGCGTCAGGCGTCTTTGCAAATCCTTAGCGCGTCGTAGAGCGCGGCGTGGATATTGCGCCCTGCGATGGCGTCTCCAATCCGCACAAGTTGGTAGCCGCCTTCAGGGGTATGCCTCGGCAGCGGATGTGTCCCCGCCACCATCGCTGTTTGATCGACCTGACCGTTGTTCGGCGACCCCGCTTTCAAGCCGTGAAAAAGCGCATCCATCGGGGTTGCGCCATGTTCGATGACCACATGATCGACCACCCGAATGCTGGTCTCTTCTGTCA
>CALAIJ010000065.1 GCA_937923365.1 uncultured Sulfitobacter sp. | reverse complement strand
TGCTTCGCGGACAAAGGGTGATTTCGCTGCAGCTCCCCAGAACGGCTGCTTCATTCAATTAGCCCGTAACCGTAGCTCCTAGCTTCTCCGACGATCTCTTCCATCACGGACTTAAGTGTAGGTCCGTGGGGGCGAAGAACGGCTTCAATCGCATCATGATCATTGTGCAGCAGAGCATCATGCTTTGCCATTAGGTGCCTCATGCGGCTGTTTTCTTTCAGGCACATCATCTGAATGGTCCTGACGCCCCTGTTCTGGGCCATTGCGAACATTCGCTCAAACAACGCATCTCCTATCCCGATATTCTGCCAGACAGGTTCGACAGAGAATGCAGCTTCCGCCGTTGAAGGCCAGGAACGAAAGACGCCGCGCAGTTCAACAATTCCCCGCAACTGACCATCGACAGAGGCGCCGCAGACAATGCTGTCATTACGAAAGATGTTCTGTGCGTATTTTAAGATCCCCCCGTCGCTGACCGCTCCACAAAACCGCGCGCGACGAGACCGGATATCGAGACGTAGAAAATGATCGCAAATGTTGTCTTGATTGGCCGCATGAAGACGACTGACCAGGATATCCTGCGGGTGTTTGTTGAGACGCATTGCACGAGCCTCCTGTCTGACCAAAAGTTTGGGCCAGCATCTTCGGGAGGAGGTGAAGATGCTGGCCCTTTGCATTGGCGCTCCCCGTTAGTTTTTTTGCCGCCGCCGCTCATGCTGGCTTACTCTGGGAGGAGCGAGAACCAGCACTTTTCGTGTATTTCTCAGACCGATCGGCCTGTCCTTTATTCCTTAGCCATCAGTGTTTCTGCATACTTGGGTATGTCGGAGCGCTGGATACCGATCTGGGCAAGCTGATGGTCGCTCATGTTCGCGAGGGTGGACAACATCCGGGCCATTTGAAGGGACTTCAATGCGGAATGTGCCTTGGCCCTAACCCGCGCCAGTATCGAAACAAAGCTATGCGCCAACTTTGACAAAGAGATTGTAGCGGTGGCTGCGTGACGGGTATCCGACCGAGCTGTATCTGAACTAAAGGCCATATGCTGCCTCCAAAGCCAATCTCTTGATGTTGCTGCGTGGGATGCCCAGATCTCTCAGATCACGGTCCGTGAGCGACGCAAGTTCCGAAAACGTGGTGCGATAGACCTTACGCTTGGCCAAAGCCTGTCGGATCTGATCACGCTTTTGATGAAAGATTGAGCGGCCAGCATCCAAAACGACGTCTAGCCCAGAAGTTGATCGTGTAACTGTCATGTGAATACCTCGTCTATTGCTGCGATGCAGTATTGATGCTGCACTGCAGAAGTACGAGTATTTGGTAGCGCTCACAATTGGGCGATTTGGCAAAGGACCTGTTCCGGATTGGCACAGGGAAGTGATGTAAAATGGATATTTCCGCGCAGATGTTGACCTTTGCGACTGTTGTCGAACGCGGCAGCATTTCGGCTGCGGCACGCAATATCGGACAGACGCCCTCTGCGGTCAGCAAACAAATTGGTCTGCTTGAGGATCAGGTTCACTACCGTTTGCTCAATCGGACCAGAACGGGTGTGACGCCGACGCAGGAAGGTCAAGAATTCTACGAAAAGTGCAAGGCCATGGCGGAAAAGTTTAGGGAGGCCGAAGCGCTGATCCTGAATTTGGACGGCGTACCGCGTGGAATGCTCAAAATCGCGTCCAGTGTTGCGTTTGGCAAGTCTCAACTAATCCCGGTTATGCCCACATTCCTCGATGAAAATCCCGATGTTCAGGTGTCCTTGGAGCTCACAGATCGGGTTGTAGATTTGCAGAGCGAAGGCTTTGACGCCACCATATGCTTCGCCGAGCAACGCAAAATTCCTGACATCATGGTCCGGCGCATCATGCAAAGCCGCCGGGTCTTATGTGCGTCACCTGCCTATTTGGAACGGTGGGGAACCCCCAAGGATTTCGACGCGCTAAAACAGCACAATTGTCTTAGGATTGCCGGAAACAGTAACCGGAATTCTTGGGACGACTCTGATCCCTTCAACGGCAAAGGTTTTGAGGCAAAAGGCCGTTTCGAGGGGAACAGCACCGACGTCGTCTATCGCGCAGCGCTTGCCGGAATTGGTATTGCGCGGCTGCCTTTCTACATGGCGGATCGAAAATTCCAGTTGGGTGAGTTGGTCCATGTTTTGCCGGAGTACGCGCCACCAAGTACTGACATTGCCATCATGTTTGCAGACAAACGTAACCTCGCACCAAAAACACGTGCGTTCATTGATTTCCTCGTGCGTCAATTTCGGGATGTCTCTGAATTGTAACTGAGAGATTCTTAATCGCTGGCGACAGAAAAACTATCGAAAGTAGGGAGCAGCATGACGGAAAATAAGACACAGATAGGCAGAGAACTCTCTGAACGTTTGAACCCTGGGATGGAAGACGCGCTGAATGCGCGCTATGGCCACCTGCTGCCCGGTATGGCCGAGGGGGTCGTCGACTTTGCATATGGTCGCCAGTATGCTCGGCCTGGGTTACCCCTGCGTGACCGATACCTGGCAACCATCGCCGCTTTGACTGCATTGGGTGGGCAAA
This sequence comes from uncultured Sulfitobacter sp., assembly GCA_937923365.1. GTDB lineage: Bacteria > Pseudomonadota > Alphaproteobacteria > Rhodobacterales > Rhodobacteraceae > Sulfitobacter. The sequence continues at coordinate 1,084 of CALAIJ010000065.1, read as the reverse complement.
CTCGGCCGCAGTTGATGGTCAATATCGCTGGTGGTCGCAAAGCAGGATTATCTCAGGAAGAAATCGCAGAAGTCATTTGGCAGATGGCGCTCTATGGCGGCTTCCCATCAGCGATCAACGCACTGAACGCCGCGCTGGAAGTATTTGAAGCAGAGGATGACGACGCCTGAGAAGAAACTCTGGGTTAATAATGCCGGTTTTGAGCAAAGCTGATTGCGTCGTCCACTTCCGGGTCAAAAAGGTGCGTGCCGCGTCAAGACCCTTCAGAAATTCGGACCGATCGCGCCAGCGAGTATCAGGGGAATAGGCCAGTGCCACCTTTTCGGGATCGCGGGTGTTCCACGCATCCTCTGCCATGCGGACCTTTTTTGACCGCGGTGTCATAGCTGAAGAGAGGCACTGGCTGTTGTATCGTTGATTTACCAGCTATTGTAGCCGAGGTATTTGCCCGACATTTCGACTTTGACCCGGTCGCCTTTGGGGTTTTCTTCGCGGGTCACCGACATATTGAAGTCGATCGCAGACATGATGCCGTCGCCGAATTTTTCCTGAATGAGCGCCTTGAGTGTTGGCCCGTAAACGCCAACTATTTCATAGAACCGATAGATGCAGGGGTCGGTTGGCACGGACTGTTCCCAGATCTTGGTGGGGCTTTCGACCAGCACGCTTTCGGCCTCTTGTGGCAGGCCCATGACGCTGACCATCAGCTTGGCTTTGTCGGCAGGAAAGGCGTTCATCCCCATGGCCGCTGAATGGGTCCACACTGGCGACATGTCGACCTTTTCGGCAATTTGTTCCCATGTCAGCCCGGCCTGTTTTTTGGCCGATAGGATCATGGCGGTTACGTCTTCTTTGGTCATCAGTTCAGTCATCGCGACGTCTTTCATGTTGGTCTCCTCCGGTCTTAGCTGTTCACCGCGCGCAAGGCGGGTTGTTTGTCTTCGGGGTCGTCGGGGGCTTCGGTTTTGTCGATCCGCACGGTTTCAGGCCTGTTGGCTTCACCATTTTCAGTGCCTTGGCCGGCCAGTTCCTTGGAGCGTTTGCCAAGGAACTGAACAAGGTGGTTGCGGATCGCGTAGTAGTT
>CALAIJ010000064.1 GCA_937923365.1 uncultured Sulfitobacter sp. | reverse complement strand
TCCAGAATGCCCGTAGACACCCCGCCCGGAGAAAGCGAGTTCATCCGCAACTCCCGCGCAAAGAGCGCTTCGGTCTCAGCCATCGTCCAAAGGATCACCGCCTCCTTGCTCAGATCGTAGGCGCGTACCGGATCAATCTTTTCCGCTGCAACAAAGCCTGCGACAGCATCCATCGTCCGCATATCCCCAAGCCGTTTGATCTGGTCCACGTTCTCGCGCCATTTGTGCCCTGCGCGACTGGCCAGATTGACAATCGCGCTGCCCGGCTTCAGGCGATCCAAGAAGGCGCGGGTGAACAAGCGTTGCCCGATGAAATTGACCTGAAGGATCTTGGTCTCCAGCCCGTCACGGGGTGGCAGGCCTGCATTGTTGCAGAGCCCGTCCAGTTGCGTGGTCACCGCCGCCGCCGCGGCAGTGATCGAGGCAGGATCGCTCAGATCCAGAGGGATGAACTGGTCCACGTTCTGATCCGTCTCGATGATATCAAATCCGATGATGCGGTGGCCGTCGGCTTTCAGACGCTTGGCAAGGGCCGCGCCGATGCCGCTGGCCACGCCGGTAAGTGCATATGTCCGCATGGTGTTCCCTTTGGGTTAGCTGGCCCGCAGGCCAAGAATCTCGCGTGCTTGTGCGGGTGTCGCGACGGGCCGTTTGTACTTGGCACAAAGGTCCGCAGCCCGCGCGATCAGGGCTGCATTCGACGGGGCAAGAGTGTTGCGATCAAGACGGATGTTATCCTCTAGTCCCGCACGGGTATGCCCGCCCGCAGCAATTGCCCATTCGTTCACTTTGATCTGGTTCGGTCCAATGCCAGCCGCGCACCATTGAGCATCAGGTGCCCGAGATTTCATGGTGTGGACGTAGAAATCAAACACTTCCTTGTCTGCGAACATTGCGTTTTTGACGCCCATCACGAACTGCACATATAGATTGCCATAGAATGCCCCTGCCTTGCTCATCTCAATGGCTTGCAGGATGTGACTTAGGTCAAATGCCTCGATTTCGGGGACCACTTCGTTGGTCTGCATCTCTGCGCTGAGCCACGCTACAAGATCGGGCGGATTTTCATACACGCGTGTTGGGAAGTTATTCGACCCCACCGACAGCGACGCCATGTCAGGGCGCAAAGGCAGCATGCCGCCGCGCTCCGCGCCTGCTCCCGAGCGGCCTCCGGTTGAGAACTGGATGATCACGTCGGGGCAGTGTTTCTCAAGACCTTCCTTCAAAGCGGCAAACTTGTCCGGATCTGAGGATGGTGTGCCATCCTCGTTACGCACGTGGGCGTGGATGATGCTCGCGCCTGCCTCCACGGCCGCATGGCTGCTTTCCACTTGCTCGGAGACGGTGATTGGAACGGCCGGATTGTCTGCCTTCGTCGGGACAGAGCCCGTGATGGCGCAGCACAATATGCAAGGAGTTGTCATAAAGTCAGCCTTTCAAATGTCCAGGAACACGGTTTCACCCTCGCCTTGAAGGCGGATGTCGAACCGGTATGTGTTGTCACCTGTGGGGTGCCCCAACATGGTTGCCGCACGGGAGGGATCGGGCAGTGCGCAAAGCAGCGGGTCACTGGCGTTCGCGGTCTCTTCGTCGGCAAAGTACATGCGGGTTTGCAGGCCCAGATTGATCCCACGTGCAACGATCCAGAACGTCACATGCGGGGCTTGCAGCCTGCCGTCTGCCAGCGCCACAGGGCCGGGTTTGACAGTCTCGAACGTGAAGGCGCCTGTGTCCATATCGCCAGCCGTCCGGCCCCATCCGGTAAAACCTTTGGACTTGCCGAATTGGCCATCCCCGTCCGCCTGCCAGATCTCGACCATGGCATCCAGCAACGGATCGCCCGCGCCATCAATGACAGAGCCAGTGATGGTGATCTGCGTGCCGTCAACAGACCCCGTGATCAACGATGACCCAAGATCGTGATCCGCAAAGGCCAGACCCGTCGCGCGCGGTGTACAGCCAATGTGAACATAGGGGCCCGCAGTCTGCGAAGGGCTTTCTTTAAGGCGCATCACATCCCCTCCGGTTGATTTTCAAAGTGGGTCTGGTTTGGACCGCGCAGCGTGATGTCGAACCGGTAGGCAAGACTGTCCATCGGCTTGGTCGCTTCGATGTCGAGGGTTGCTGTCAGCGCCGTGACCGCCTCTGCCGAGGGGATGGACCCCACAATCGGGCAAAGCGGGATCAGGGGATCGCCTTCAAAGTACATCTGGGTGATCAGGCGCTGGGCAAAGCTGTGGCCAAAGACGCTGAAGTGGATATGCGCAGGCCGCCAGTCGTTCGGACCGTTGGGCCACGGATACGCGCCGGGTTGAATGGTGGTGAACCGGTAGCGGCCTTCTGCATCCGTGATCATCCGCCCGCATCCGCCAAAGTTGGGGTCAAGTGGCGCAAGGTAGCCTTCCTTCTTGTGGCGGTAGCGCCCGCCCGCATTGGCCTGCCAAACCTCGATCAGCGCGTCTGGCACGCCGCGCCCTGTCTCGTCTCGCAAGGTGCCATGAACAATCAGGCGGGGGCCCAGCGCCATTTCGCCCGGTTTGGCGAAGTTGGTAATCAGGTCCGCGTCCAGCGCACCGAGGATGCCGTGGCCAAAGGTTGGTCCCGCCTCTTCCGCCGGTGTGGTGGGAAACTGGATCGGTGCATGGGTTGGCGACCGCAGACGGCTTGACTTGTAAGGCATGTGAAGCGCTGGAGGGTGCCATGTGCGATCGCGCGGCGGAAACATGGTCATAGGTCGATCCCCATCTCAGCGTAGGTCTGTTTGGCCAGTTTGATTGCGTGGTTCGCCTTGGGCACGCCCGCATAGACCGCAACATGCATGAAGGCTTGCAAGACATCCTGCGGTGACGCCCCTGTGTTCTGACAAGCGCGGACATGCATCGGGATTTCCTCAAAATTGCCCATGGCTGCCAGCAGCGCCAGCGTCAGCATAGACCTCTCGCGGTGCGGGATCGCATCATCAGACCACAAAGTGCCCCACGCCCCTTCGGTAATCATGGACTGGAACGGTGCGTCGAAATCGACCTTTGTGGCCTCCGCACGGTCCACATGGGCGTCGCCCAGCACAGCGCGGCGGGTTTTCATTCCGGTGTCGTATCTGTCTGCCATCAGAGGTTCCTTAATAGGGCAAGCCCACGTAGTTTTCCGCCATCGCCTGTTGTGCGGCATCATTAGAGCGCAGGAATTCAAGCTCTGCCACCTGTATACGATGATCAAATGCCGATTGGTCCGGATAGCGGTGCATCAGGGACGAAAACCACCATGAAAAACGTTCCGCTTTCCAGACACGGGCGAGGGCCTTGGCCGAGTAGCTGTCGATGCCTGCCGTGCTGTCGTTTTCATAATAATCGCGCAAGCCGTTGTAGAGGTAATGCACATCCGACGCGGCGGTGTTCAGCCCCTTGGCCCCTGTGGGTGGCACGATATGCGCGGCATCGCCGCACAGAAACAGACGGCCCCAGCGCATCGGCTCGGTCACGAAAGATCGCAGCGGTGCGATGGATTTCTCGATTGACGGGCCTGTCACCAGTTTCTTGGCCTGATCAGCGGGGATGCGGCGTCGAAGTTCTTCCCAGAAAGCGGTGTCCGTCCAGTCAGACGGGCTGTCTGACAGCGAACACTGGATATAGTAGCGGCTCAGGTTCTCGTTACGCATGGAGCACAGGGCAAAGCCGCGTTCCGAATTTGCGTAGATCAGCTCGTGGTTTACAGGGGGCGTTTCCGACAGAATGCCCAGCCAGCCGAACGGATAGATCTTTTCGTATTCGCGCCGCACGTTATCTGGGATCGTGTTGCGGCTGACGCCGTGAAATCCGTCACAGCCCGCCACAAAGTCACAGTTGATGCGGGCCGTTTTGCCGTCCACGGTGTAGGTCACATAGGGCGTGTCACTGTCCGCGTCACAGATCACCACATCTTCGACATTGTAGATGATAGCACCACCTGCAGCCTCGCGCGCGGCATAAAGGTCGCGGGTGACTTCGGTCTGTCCGTAAACCATCACGGCGTGGCCGGTGTGTTTGGTGAAATCCACGCGGAACATCTCATCCCCGTAAGAGATCAGTGTGCCGTCATGAGGATAGCCTTCGGCCTCCATCCGGTCGGCCACGCCTGCTTCGCGCATCAGGTCCAGCAGGCCACGCTCCAGTACGCCTGCACGGATGCGGCCCAGAACATAGTCCTTGGTCTTGCGCTCCAGCACGACGCTGTCGATGCCACGCACATGCAGCAGTTGTGAAAGCAGCAGGCCGGAAGGTCCGCCACCAATGATCGTCACTTGCGTTTTCATAAGCGCAGAATGGCAGGGGGGTGTGCACGTGTAAAACGCTAACTGCGCATCGTTGCGCATGCTGTCGGTTTTATGGGCTGTTCCCTCCGGCTGTCAGGGTCCTCGCACCTGATGTCTGCAAAAATGGCCAAGAAATTCAAATTTTCACCAAGGCTGGTGATAGATTGGAATTCTCAATTTCATATTCTGATCACGCACTCTCAAGAGGACCTCGTTATGGCTCGAAACACAAACACGATGATCGCAGCAGCAGTGGCAACGATGGTCGCCGCGCCGCTGGCCGCACAGTCGGGCTGGGTCTTGCCAACAGAAGTGCAAAGCACGCTTGAAAGCACGGCACCCGCGCCTGCTTCTACGTGGATCCTGCCCAACCCGCTGCCGTTCGCGACAGGGGTTTCAGGCGCACGGACCACGCTGCCCGTCGAGCGCCCCGAAGGTAGCTTGTTTGCGCGCGGCACCATCATCGGGACAGAGTTTTCCGGCACCGCACAGCGCAAGCCGGTCTGGCGGCAGAACCAGCCACAACCTGACGCCGCGGATATCAAGTACAGTTTTATAGACCTCAACGGTGTCTCGGCACGGTTGATCGGTGTGGACCGCATCGGCTTTGCCATGAACGGGTCCGAGGTTGCGCGGCAGGCCTATGACAACCTGCTGGCGCGTGATGTCGGTCAGGTGTTTGGCATCGCGATCGATAACGCCGAATTTCGCAACCTCTATCTGACGGCGACGTCCGCCTACGGTCTTAACATCGTGGGGCCAGATGCGGACAACGATACCGTAGAAGAGCGCCTTTACACGGGCACAAGCGACGCCACTTGGATGGCCGGCCAGTGGGGCGGCATTCAAGGCGGTGGGCCTGGCTCCATCTACAAGGTCGACGGGCGTACGGGGCAGGTCAGCCTGTTTGCCAATGTCACCTATCAAGGGCAGGCAAACCAAGGTGCTGCATTGGGCAACATCGCCTTTGATGCGCTGCACGAACAGTTATTCGTCACAGATCGCCAGACGGGGATGATCCACCGTTTCGATCTGGACGGCACCGAAGTTCAGGTCTTTGACCACGGTGCACTGAACAACGAGGTGTACGCACCTCAGGATGTGACCTCCATCACCGACCGCGGCTTTGACGTGGAAGACGCCAGCACTTGGGGAATTGCCCCCGATGAACGGCGTGTATGGGGGATCGCGGCACATGGGGGGCGGCTTTATTATGCCGTCGCCGATGGGCCTGCTGTCTGGTCGGTTGGTATCAACCCCCGGACAGGATCGCTGGAAGTGGACGCTCGGGAGGAATTCATACTCCCGCGTGACCACGCCCGTGCCGAGGTTTCGGACATGGTATTTTCCGGCGATGGCGCGTTGATATTGGGCCAGCGTGGCCCGACGATTGGCGCGTTCGACTATCAGCAACTGACCCGCGAGGGCCGGGGCGCTGTCTTGCGCTATGTGCGCATCAAAGACCCCCAGACGGATATTACCCGTTGGGTAGAAGACCCCCAGACTTACCCCGTCGGATTTGAGACGGGCGGGACACATGCGACAGGCGGGGTGGCTGTTGGGCCACATTACGATCCGCTTGGCGCATGGGATACTCAGTATTGCGGCGCGACCTTGTGGGCCACTGGCGAGAGGCTGCGCTATAGCAAATCTTATTCCCAAGCGTTGGCTCGGGGTGGTGCGTCGGTCGTGGACGGTGTCCAGGCCCAGTCGATTGCACTGCCTTTATCGGGCAATACACCGCCTTGGAAAAGTTATTTCATAGATTTCGACGGCATCTACCCTGAGGACCTTTCGGGCCATATCGGTGATGTCGAAGTGGTGGGGTGTCGTGGTGCGGGCGGTTTGCCACAGCACTACGGCGACCCCATCGACCCCGACAATTATGTCGGTGTCGATTGCACCGCGACCCCGTGGCTGTGCAAGCCCGCAGACCCTCCCGCCTGCATGACTGCGCAGGCAGAGGCGGTTTGCAACAAGACCACCGGAGAATACGAGCTGACCGGCCTTGCCATCGACAGCGAAGGCCACGGGCTGGACACGCTCAAGCTCAGCGATCCAGCCGGTGTTTTGACGGGGTTTCCTTACGAGACACCGATGCCGGGTGTCCTGAAGTCCTCCCTTGCGGGGCTCTTCGCAGGACAGACCGCGCAAGTGGCGCTGTGCGGATATAACAATGCCAGCACCATGACAGGCGCGCCCTATCCATGTTGCAACGCTACCCTGGAAGTTACTGTGCCCGATGCGGCCTGCGAGAAGGAGGCCAACTAATGCGCTTTTTCATTTCTGTCCTGAGCAGCGTTTGGCTGCTGATCCTCTCCCAGTTTGCACTGGCGGAGGAACACGCACATCCGCAGCAGTGTACCGGCTTTGACACCAAGGTTACCTGTAACCAGTCCACTGGCCTGTGGGAGGTAGAGCTTAGCAACACCGCCCATCCGTTTTTCAAACCTGACGAAGTCATGATGAGCAGCCCCGACGGCACTGTCACCGTCGGTCAGAACGCTAATGGCTGGGCCACACTGGATGGTGTGAACCCCGGCGATACCGTCATTTTGTCCGTGGACGCTGTGCAGACAAACGGCACCAGCACCCCCGGTCTGGATCTGTGCTGCACCGGTCTGATCGAAGTGCAAATCCCGCAAGGGGAGCAATGCACCCCGCCGCCGCCCGACCGCACTTTGGATGTGGTCAAGGAATGCGGCCCGCTGGGGTACGAAGACCCGTTCGGTTCCAACACGGAGTGCACCTTTACGGTGAACTACTCCGGTCCGCCGCCCACGCCTGCCAACCCGATTGAAATCACCGACGCGCTGACCTCTGGCGGGCCGATGGTCATCCAAAGCAGCTGGCCCCCCTCTGGCCCTGACAGCCTTTGGAACTGTTCCACCACGCCCACGTCGGGTCCGTTCAGCTGCACCATGGACAATACGCTCGATACAGATCCTACACAGGGGTATTGGGCCAATTACACATCGTCCTTCACTGTGCAGACCACGCTGACAGACCCCTATCGCAACTGCCTGACGGGTAAGACCACAACCGCCACTGGTGCGCCCATCACTGACCAAAGCTGCACCCAGAAGGGCGACTTTGATCTGGTCATCGAAAAGAAACTGGCCGAGGGCAGCATCTGCATGCCCGGCGAAACCTGCCAGTTCGAAATCTCCGTCACCAACACTGGCGCCGACCCCTATGTGGGCGACATTGCGTTGACGGACGAAGTGACGGTCAACGGCACGTCTCCCGCAGGCACGTTGACCGCCATCACGCCCGCAGTCTGTGATCCTTCCCTGATGGGGACCACAGGCTGCGTGGCACCGGTGTCTTTGGGTGCGGGTCAGGCGACAACCTTTGTCATCGACTATCTGGCCCCCACCATCGCAGGCGACGAACCCGTGCAAGGCGAGAACTGTGTTGCCCTCACTGACGAGGGCATGGCCCCCACCGACAACCCCGAGACGACGCCGGGCAAATTTGCCTGCGCGGAGTTCGTGCTTGAAGCGCCCAAGCTGCGGATCGTCAAGGACTTCGCTGTTGAGGAATGTACCCCCGGCGGGGCGTGTCCCTTCACGATCACAATCCACAATGACGCGACATTGGCCCCCTACAACGGTCCCGTCGCCATCGCTGACAATGACACGCCGGGTGGTCTGCAAATCCAGTCGGTTACACCCAATGTCTGCCTGCCCGCACCCACGGTCACACCGTTCAACTGTGAGGCCAATGTTTCCGTGCCCGCAGGCGGCAGCCAGGTCCTGACGTTTGACGCCTACATGCCGTTCTCGGCCATTGGTGCCAGCGCCCCGAACGAGCTTGAGAACTGCGCAAGTGGTGCGCCCTTACCCGCAGGGACGGGTGACGTTGCTGGCTGGCCTGCCGACTTGTTTACAACGGTCGAGGAAAACTGCGCCAAGGTCTTCTTCTGCGGGTTTGCCTGCCACTCCCCGCCCGAGTTGACGGAAAAGCTGACCATGACCAAAGAGCTGCTGAACCCTGAGACCTGCATGCCCGGTGGGACCTGTAGCTACCAGATCACCATGACCAACAGCAGCACCTCGCCCGCGGTCGGCCCCCTGACCATGGAAGAGCATCTGCCAAATGGCGGCGTCATTACGGCTGTGAACAATCTGCCATGGTCCTGTAGCCCGCCCATCGCCGGTGTTGCGACATGTGCGCATCCGCCCAGCACGCTGAACCCCGGTGATAGCACCGGATTTGTCATCGACGTGGCGATCCCCGCAGGCTTTGCCGAGGAAAGCATCGCCAACTGTGCGGGCTTCCACGGCGATACCTCGCCACTGGCCCAAGCGCGTGCGATTGCCAAGGCGCAGCCAACCGGCCTTACTGCGCTCTTTAGCCGCGCTGGCGGGTATTCGCAGGCGGATCTCAAAGCCTATCTGCAAATCCGCGGCATGGACGCGAACGCAGCCGAAGCGAAGGCTGGCCAATATGCCCCCGCCGCGCGCCAAAGCGCCGCCGTGGCCAAAGGCAGCCGCCAGATGGCCTGCGCCGTCAAACCGCTGCGCGATGTTGAGCGCCCCCGCGCCGAGGCGTCGTTCCAGATTGCCAAGGAATGTTCCGTTGCAACCGAAGCAATCGGTGCGCCCTTGCTGCTGGAATGCAAGATCACCCTGTCCACCACCGGCCTGACGGAAGGCGATACCATCGACTTCACCGATCAGATGGTTGTGAACGCGGCAGGCACGACCTTTTCCACGCAGCCATGGTTTGATGGCGATCTTGGCAGCTACCCTTGTGTCCATGACAACGCCGCCGCGCAGTCGATCTGTGCGCTGCCTGTCACGGCGGATATGGCTGCAGGCCAACCGCTGGAGATCTATGGCGAGATCGCGATCCCCAAGTGGGACTACGGTATCAAGCTGGACAACTGCGCCGAAGCGACTGTGCGCAGTGATGCAGCCCTGACAGGACAGGCCTGCGATACAGTTGTCATTGCCAAACCGACAGACGTGGTCGTTCCCAGAGATGACGAAACGGACACAGACGACATCGTGCCGACACCCGCCGCACCTGTACTGACCTTCGCCAAGGCGGCCAGTAGTAACGCGTGCACCGTCAACCGTGCGGCCCAGACCTATACCTGCGGCTTTGATCTGACGGTCAGCAACACAGGTGCTGGGTTCTTCAACGGCCCGCTTGTGATGAATGACACGGTTACTGCCGGACCCACGCCAAGCGCTGTCTCCCAGACGGGCGGTGCAGCGGGCTGGTCCTGCCTGACGGGCAACTCCGGTGGTGCCACTTGCGTGAACGGCGCGCTGCAATTGCTGCCCCTTGCGCGCAGCACTGTCGGGATCGAGATGACGGTTCCCGGCCAGCGCGACGGTGGCAGCCTGACCAATTGTGTCGCCCCCGGTGTGCCGCAGGACCCTGTCCAGCGCATCAAACTGGCGCAGCAGGCGATGCTCTCTGCTGGCTATGACGTGGGCCGTGTCGATGGTGCGTTTGGCCCCCGCTCGCGCCGCGCATTGGTGGCATTGCAGCAACGTCTTGGACTGGCCCAAACGGGTGAGATTTCGCCGGAACTGTTCGTGGCGCTTGGCATTCCCGATGCTAGCACCGCAGCACCTGCTTGCGTGACCGTTGATCTGCCGCCCATGCCGCGCCCTGTCGTGGCGGACTGCAAGGCTGGTCAGAAACGCAACTCCAAGGGTGTCTGCTACACTCCCGAGGTCAACTGCCCCTCCGGTCAGGTCAAGAACTCACGCGGTGTCTGTTACACACCAAAACCTGATGAGGCTGCCTGCCCCCGTGGTCAGCGCAAGAACTCCAAAGGGGTTTGCTACACGCCCGAGATCAGCTGCCCACAGGGTCAGAGGAAGAACTCCAAGGGGCAGTGTTATACGCCACGCGCAGATTGCAAGGCGGGTCAAAAGCGGAATTCCAAGGGGGAGTGTTATACTCCGCGTCCCCGCTGTGATCCCAACAGCACCGTCGCCCGAGGAGGCCGCTGCGTGTGCCGCAACAAAGGCATGAAGCAGATCAGCCCCACCCGCTGTATCCGCATCCGCATCGACCGCAAGCCAAGTGACGGTGTCGACGGCAAAGCGGGCACCTGCGTCACCATCGCCGGCATCAGAAAGTGCTTCTGATCGGGGTGTGAACGGAAACGACTACAAAAGGCAGGGGGTTTGCGCCCGCTGCCTTTTTGCCGCTGACGGGCTGTGCTCGTCCAATCGCGGGGCCACCGTTTGCACCGCCAGCCATTGGCCCGAAAACGCATGTAGCACGGGGCCGTTGAAGGTCCGTATGATCTGCTGCACGCTTTCGACCATTCCGGCGTAACCCACCAACGCTTCGTCAATCGCCTGCCAGTAGGCGTCCGAGTTGACGGGCGCTGCCTGTGCGCGCTTCATCGCCGCGTAATAGGCGCTAAAGGCGGGGTCCATTCCGGTGCGCTCATAGGCATCGTGGCCCAGCAAGCCTACCGAGTGGGTGGCGGGCGCCATATGCACCATCAAATCGGTCAGATCCTTGTAGATGTCATTGGCCATCCACGCCCGCCGCAAAGGTCCCGCCTCCAGCAGGTCCGTCAGGTGGGTGCCCATCTCGCGGGCGTTATCCGCAGCAGAGGCATCGTGGTGGTCATGCAGGCCCGCGATCCCTTTGCCATCTGCATTGTTGGGCTGCGTCATGCCCGCGTCGCGCTGCAGTTGCAGGTTGGCGTCCAGCCGCGCGAACAGGCTCTGGTTCTCCAACAGCACCACCTGATAGGCGGTGCGGTAGATCACCGATTGCGCGGGCGTCAGCGTCTTGCCCGCTGCAACGCAAGTAAAGAGCGCGGTATGGGGCCCCTCATAGCGCGCATGAACAAAGTCCACTGCGCCGAACTCGAACAAGCGGTCCGTCAACATGGCAATCTGCGCTGCATCGTATGGTGTACGGTTTGCGGCAAAGGACAGGGCTGCGCCTGCGACAATCGCGATGCCAGCCACGCCGGCCAACGTCCGGCCCACGCGCACTACGGACACCCTGCAGCGCCGGGCGGCCCGCGGGTCGCTGTGCAGACGCAACGCCGTTGCGACAGGCGGATCATCCGGTCGTAGCGGCAGGCGCATTCGCCTGCGCGCGCCACCGTGCTGGCGGTGTCGCAGATGGGTGCAGGGGTCACATCAGGCGCTGGCGTGCGGGGTTGCGGCGCGGTGTCGGTTACATCCGGTACCGGTGTGAAAACAGGGCGCGGGCGTGCGGGCAGCAGCGTCGTGGCGCAAGCGCGATTATTGCCCGCATTGCCGTCTGCGTAGGGGGTAAGGCCCAGCAGTGCCAGCAAAGCCGGATCGGTCGGATCATCGGTTTGAAGCCCAAAGCGCGCGGCAAGGGCCGTCACGGCGGCTTGTGTCCGAGGCCCGCTTTGGCCGTCCGCAGGCCCTGCATCCAACCCGATCTGGTTGAGCGCGGTCTGCACCAGATAGGTTACTTCGCGCGGGGACTGCGGCAATTCAAGTGCGGCACAGACCGTAACGCGGCGGGCGCTGTAAGACCACGGCGCGCTTAGGGTCAAAGGCAAGTCCAGCCCAGTGCCCAAAATGCCCGCATCTTCGCGGCACATCTGGCTGGTGGGGCCGGTCGCGTAACAGGTCAATGGGCCACTCAGGGCGACGTCGACATTCTCAGCACCATTGTGGCCAAGACTGAGCGGGAAAGGCCCTTGCGGCGTACCGCTGACCGACAACGACAGGGTCCCTGCACAGCTATGGCCCGCGGCCCCTTCGGGGCAATCGTCTTGCAAGGTCAAGGCAAGGGCAATGTCGGGGGTCTGCACATCGCGTGGCGTGTCTTGGGTGTCCGACTGGTCTTCTGGTGCTGTAGGCGTGTCCACGTCGGGCGTTGTCGGGGCCGCGTCGGGCACCGCGCATAAGGCAGGGTCAGGGGCGGGGACCACAATGGTGCGCACGCAGCAGGTATCGGCCTGCGGCCCTTCGGTACCAACAACAGCCAGGCTCAGTGCAGAGGTGGGCAAGGTGCCCAGCGGCATCTGTGCTGCATCCTTGTCTGGCACAAGGGTCATCATCCGGTCGCCCATCGCACTGCCTTGGGCAATCGCGCCGATACGGAACGTCACATCTGTGGCACGCGCAGGTCGGGTGATCTCAAGCGTTGGAATGTTTTGCGCACAGGTCACGCGGGCGGTGATCTGGGGGCATTGCGCCAAGGGATCAGCGTGCAGAAAACCCGCATAAAGGACAGCAAAGGTAGACAGCAACAAACGCAATTGGCAAAGTAATTTCAAAGTCATCTTAGAGGCATCATCGCCTCAGAACGGAGCCAGCGCAATGTCTCGATTTATCGCCCCTTTGTTTGCCGCATTTACGGCAATGAGCGCACCTGCCATGGCCTGCACGCTGGAGGATTACGCGTTGCAGGGTCTGTCGCAGAACTGGCCCGAAAAGGACCGTGCGACGTGGTACTCGCTGAGCCAGGGATCGCGGCTGATCCCACTGGCATGGTATAACGCGCTGACCCTGGCGGATCAGGACACACGCTTTGCCGCGCGGGACAATCAGGCACGCTATGTCTCGCAGTTTTGCGAAGGCACGGACCTGCCGCTGGGCTTTGTCGTGGACACCGCCGAAGACCGTGTGCCCGCGCTGGGCCTGACCTGTTCGGCCTGTCACACGGGCGTGCTTGACGATGGCACACAAGCGTTCGTCGTCGAGGGCGGCGCGTCCGATCTGGACCTGCAAGGCTATATGACGGACATGTTCCAGGGTCTCACGCAGACCTACTACGATAGCGGTTTTAACCCCGGCCCGCGGTGGACAAGTTTCGCGGCAGAGGTTCTTGGTGACGATCCCACAGAGGATGAGATGATTGCCCTTGAGACAGAGGTCCGCGACTGGTTGCAGCGTCGTTACCAAATTCAGGACAGCATCGAGGCGGGCGGCAACTGGGGCCACGGGCGCACCGATGCGGTGGCCGTGATCCTGAATACGGCCACGGTTTTGTCAGGGCAGCGGGCAGGCGTCGTCTTGCCGCCGTCCTCTGCCCCTACGTCGTTTCCATACGTGTGGAACGCTCCACAAATGCAGCGGGTGCAATGGAACGGCTCTGCGACCAAAATCAAGGACATTGGCCTTGTGAACTCCATCGAGATGGGCGCCGTGACCCGCAATCTGGCCGAGGTCATCGGCGTCTTTGCCGAGATTGAACTGACCACAGATTTTCTGGGTGATAACTCGACCTATCCGTCGATCCGCAGTTCGGCGAAACTGGCCAATCTGGTAAAACTGGAACGCTCGATGGAGACGCTTAAGTCACCTGCATGGCCCGATGCCTGGGGCGCTGTGGACCTTGATAGCCCACTCTACAAGCACGGGGCCGGGCTGTACGAGGAGAATTGCGCCGCCTGTCACGCGGTGCTGGACCGCGATGATCTGACCAACCGCGTGTGGGATTCGCCCAAAGAGGACAGCAAGGGACTGGACGGTGCATTCACCAAGATGGTGCCCGCGTTCGACTTGAACGACCTCAATGCCGAAAGCCTTGGCACGGACCCGTTGATGGCCTGCAATGCGCTGACCCACACCAGCTGGAGCGGCAAGTTCGAAGAACTCGACAACAGTTTTGGCGCGTTCCGCAAGTTCGTCGGCACCAAGGACATCAATGCCCTGGTGCCTGAAAAGTTCGAGAAAGGCGTCATCACCCTGCGCCTGATCGAAGAACTTGCCATGCGCATGACCTACGAGAAGAGCGGCGAACTGCTGGCGCTGCAAAAGGAAGACCTGCGCGCTGAGGCGGCGGAGTTTTTCGACACTGTCAAAACAACCTGGTTTGGGATGCAGGCAGTGGTCGAAGGCACAGGTCCGGGCACGATCGGCGTCGCGAACGCAGATCAGCCTATTCCCGGTACCCATGCCTTGCCAACGCTGGATGCAGTCATGATCCATTGCGCACGGCTGATCAACGAGCAATTCCTGACGGGCAAAGGCAAGACGGCCCCTGCGTACAAGGCGCGCCCGCTCAACGGGATTTTCGCCACCGCGCCGTATCTTCACAACGGGTCCGTACCGACGCTTGATGATCTGCTGAAGCCTGCGCATCTGCGGCCCACGTCCTTTATGACAGGGCGGGTGCGCTATGATCCGGTGCGCATGGGGCTGGGCGCGCCTTTGGGGGATGGCGCGGTGTCCGAGTTCTCGATCTTTGGTGATTTCGGGCAAGTCGCACCGGGCAACGGGAATGGCGGGCATGACTACCTGCGCACCCTGTCGTGTCAGGACGATCCCGAAGGCGCGCTGTGTGCGGTGGACCGTGCGGCGGTGCTTGAATATCTCAAAACGCTTTGAACGGCGCTATTTGCCCGAGAACATGCTGACGCCCATTGCCACCCGCACCAGTTCGGTGCGGTTGCGGGCGGCGGTCTTGCGCAGCAACGACTTTAGCTGGCTGTTCACCGTCTCAACCGACCGGGTGCGCATCTCGGCGATCTGGGTGTTGGAATAGCCTTCGCTGACCATGCCCAGAACCGAGACTTCGCTTTTGGACAGCGGGAAAAACCGTGTGACGGTTTCAGGGTCAATCTGGTGACTGGCCGCGCCGTCAAAGATGGAAATCAACCGCGTACCGCTGCCAAAGCGGTCAAATTCGGGGTGCTCGCTGATCGGGCAAATCTCGATGAACAGGCCCATATCCTCGTCAGAGGCGACATAAAGCGCCTCGCGACGGGGCCTTGCGCCAAAGCGGCCATGGGCATCTTCGCCGTGCAACAACGCGGATAGCTCAGCACTTTGGGCCGCCGCATTGAACGTCAGATGCCCGTCGCGGGTGACGCTGACCTGCTCATTGTCCTGACTGATCCGTTCGAATTCCTGATTGGAGAAGACCAGCTTGCCGCTGCGGTCCAGAATGCCAAAGCCGATGGGCAGTTTGTCGAGGTATTGCGTCATCGCAATGCCAAGGGTCTGCTGCTGTGACAGGCTGCGCCCGATGGTAATGGATTTCGCCAGATGGGCCAGAATACGCTCTGCCCAGGCGAGTTTCTCTGCCGTGGGCAAAGGGGCGCCCACCAGGGTTTGAAAGGCGAAGCGGTCCATGTTCCAGACCTCTTTCGACAGCAATGCACCATAGCGTCCGCCGACGCCCCGCCTGCGCATCGCCTCTACGTTGGTGCGGCGCTGGTAGGCGTCCGAATAAAGCCGCTCGTCGTGGATCAGATTGATCTCGTTGCCGGATGAACTGAGATCGGCAAAGCGGTCCTGATCGGTCACTTCGTTGGCGTTGTTCTCGCTGGCATATTGAAGAATCTGCTCGGGCTCGTAGACGGAGCTGAGAAATTGCAGGCCCACGCGCCGTTCCTTGCCATGCTGCGTGCAATCGAACACCATCGCACCGTATACGCCAGTCTGATCGGCAATTTGCTGCAGCACATCGCTAAACGCGGCAGGGTCCATCGCGGCATCATAGATCTTTTGTATCAGTTCGTGATCGTCGTGCATCTCTTTACCTGCTCAAGCCTTGCCCCTAGTCTGAAACACGATTGCTGATTGCAACCTGAAGAGGGCAAGTGCGCAAAACTATTGATGAAATTTCATGGATTGCAAGGCCTTGGCTGGCTGCCGTCATAATTACAACCCTAGGGTGGGTTGCCCCCGCCATGGCAGATGAAGCTGCGTTGCGGGTCGAGAACGCGGCCCTGCGGGCTGAAATTGCGCGGCTCGAAGCGCAGATTGCAGCCGCGGCCAGCGGGGGCCAGTGCGGTGCGGAAACGACAGCCGATCAAAGCGGGTCAGAGCTTGCCTTGGTACGCAAACTGGCGCGGCAAAGCATCGGCCATGCGCGCCTGTCTTTAGGGTTTGCAGCAGGCCCGGTTGTTATCCCGGACGAGATTTTGAGCGCGGTCGTCCCAGACGAATACATTCTGTTGGTTGACGGGGTGCCGCTGCCAGACGCCGCCGCCGCTGCGGACCTGATCGGTGTGCCCGTGCGCCAGATCAAACATGTCTACACCCGCGCCTTCACGGGGTTCGCGGCCCGCCTGTCGCCAGAAGAACGGCAACGCGCAACGCAAACACCGGGCGTGCAGGGTGTTGTGCAGAATGGATATGTTTTTGCCACGGCCACCGCGGTTCCACGCGTGAATGGACCCGCGTTCCGCAGCCCTGCGATGCCGATACTTGTTCAGCAAAGCGGGGCGCGACCGCTGGACGTCTATTTGTTCGACACAGGCATCCGCGCAGGGCATCGCGATCTGGAAGGTCGCGTGGCGCAAACCGGCTTCACCTTCTTTGACAATGGCATCGAGGGCGAGGATTGCTCGGGCCATGGCACCCATGTGGCCGCGCGGATTGCGGGGCGCACGTTGGGCTCTGCGGGGTCGGCGCAGTTGGTGTCGGTCAAGGTCATCGACCGGTTCGGAACGGGCGACGTAGCGACTGTGATTGCAGGGATCGAATGGGTGCTTGCCCAACCCGGTGAGGTCAAGCTCGTCAACATGAGCCTCACCCGACTGGAAGCTGACCAAACCAGCCTGCTGGATGCGGCCGTGCAAAGGCTGATCGACGCAGGGGCGATCGTGGTTGTCGCGGCAGGAAATTCTGCCGCAGATGCCGCGCAGTATTCGCCAGCACGCGTAGCTGATGCAATCACCGTAGGATCGGTGCGCGAAGGGCGCTTGTCGGACTTCTCCAACGCGGGCACAGGCGTTGATATCTATGCCCCGGGGGAAGAGATCACCTCCGCCTCCATCCGCGATGTCTGCGGGGTTCAGGAGATGTCGGGCACGTCTATGGCCGCACCTTTGGTCACGGGCATGATCGCCAATCTGTTAAAGGGCGGCGTGTCACCTGCGGATATCCCCAACGCGTTGCAAGCGCAGGCGGTTCGCGTCAACACAGGCGCTTTCGCCGGAGAAACGCAGCGCTTCGTTCTGCCTGAAACCACAACGGGGCTGGACGCGCTTTGCCCAACGGTGCCGTGAGGGCAGGGCTGCGCAATTCACCAAGATGGGGGATGGTTTTGCGCCCCCGACATAACGCAGGGTTGTAGCAAAGCATGCGCCCTTAGACGGGCCACGAACACCAGATCAGGAGCACGCACATGCGCAAGACACTCTCGGCAACTTTATTGGTCGCAGCACTTTGGGGATCAGGGGTCGCAGCCCAAGCCCCGTTTTTTCAAGTGGACGGCGTTCGGCAAGGCGACACTCTGAATGTGCGCAGCGGTCCGGGTGCGAATTTTCAGGATATCGGAGACCTCGCCCCCGGTCAGGTCGTGCGCGTGCTGGGGTACAACGCCAATGGCAAATGGGCGCAGGTGCGGTACCGCGGGCAGAATGCGTGGGTTTCCGCCCGCTTTCTCAAGGTCACACAAGGGGGGACCAGCGGGTCCGGCACCCTCGGTACGTTCTTTGTCAAAGGCATCAAGGCGAATGACGCTGACGGTGGACTGGTGGTGCGGGCAGGTGCAGGCAAAGGGTTCGCACGGCTGGGCGTTTTGTCCAATGGCACGGGCGTGAACGTGGTGCAGCGCAGTCCGGGCGGCAAATGGGCCATGATCAATTTTGGCAATGGTGTGGGATGGGTCAGCACGGCCTATCTGGGTCAGCAAAAGCCCAAGCCCGCACCGTCGCAGAACAGCCTTGTGGCACCTGATGGCGGCCCCCTGCCTGCGATCTTTGAAGTCACGGGCGTCTCGGCGGGGGACAGGCTGAACTTTCGCGATGCACCGCGTGCCTCCGGCAACCTGCTGGGGCGGTTTCCACCCGGCGCGCGGATTGAAGTGCTTTCCATGGGCACGCCCAAATGGGCCTATGTCACCAATGGCGAGGTCGCGGGCTACGTGCACGTCCGCTACCTGACCCGCGCCAGTGCGGGCGGCAATACGGGGCAGGGTGGGGTGTCCGGCACAAGCACACCCAACGGGTTCCCCTTGGGCATCGTCTGTCAGGGAACAGAGCCGTTCTGGAGTTTCGAGATCAGGGAAGACCGCAGTGTGCACTACAACCAGCTGGCAGGTGGTGTGCAGCCCCCTGCGTCGCTGGTGCAGACGACGCCATCAGCAGGCGGTTCATTCCCCTACCAGTTTGCAGCGACGCCCTATTCCGGCGTGCTGCGCCTTGAGCAATGCTCTGACGGGATGTCGGACATCGTCTATCCGATGTCCGTGTTGATCAGCGACCCGACATTGGCGGGGGGTTACCCAACGCTGAACGGGTGCTGTCAGGTTCAGGACTAGAGCAGCGGCAGAGCACCGGACGGGGCGCTCTGCCGGATCGCTTAGCCGTTCGCGATTTGCTTGGCTTTTTCGACCAGCACTTCGGCCTGCCTGATGGAGGCGTAGTCGATCAAACGGCCGTCCAGTGACACGGCGCCTTTGCCTGCGGCTTCAGCCTCTGCCATGGCCTCAAGAATGCGCTGGGCTTTGGTGATCTCGGCCTCGGACGGGCTCATTACTTCGTTGGCAAGCGCGATCTGGCTGGGGTGGATGGCCCATTTCCCTTCGCAGCCCAGCACCGCAGCACGGTAGGCCGCCGCGCGGTAGCCGTCGGCGTCTTTGAAATCCCCGAAAGGTCCGTCGATGGGACGCAGGCCATTGGCGCGGGCAGCGACCACCATGCGGGCAAGCGCATAATGCCACATGTCGCCCCAATGGGTCTCGCGGGTGCCCGCATCGTCGGGGTCAGTCAGCACGGCGTAATTTTCGTTAACCCCGCCGATCACCGTCGTGCGCGCACGGGTGGAGGCAGCATAGTCGGCAACCCCGAAATGCAGGCTCTCGTTACGCTTTGAGGCGCCAGCGATTTCAGTGATGTTCTGCATACCCAAAGCGGTCTCGATAATGTGCTCGAAACCGATGCGCTTTTTGAAGCCTTTGGCGTCCTCGATCTGGGTTACCATCATGTCGACGGCATAGACATCTGCGGCGGTCCCGACCTTGGGGATCATGATCAGATCAAGACGCTCGCCCGCCTGTTCCACCACGTCGACAACGTCGCGGTACATGTAGTGCGTATCAAGACCGTTGATGCGAATCGACATGGATTTGTTGCCCCAGTCGATCTCGTTCAGGGCTTTGATGATGTTCTTGCGGGCCTGCTCTTTCTCGTCG
>CALAIJ010000063.1 GCA_937923365.1 uncultured Sulfitobacter sp. | reverse complement strand
CTTCCAAGAGAAGACCGTCTGTTCGCTATCCGGCCATCGTGAAAGGGCGAAGACATGTATCAACCCATCATCCCAGACGTCGGCTTGAATGGATGGCGTTTTCTTCAACGGACATATGATACCCAGTTTGCGGTCTTTTCCGAAAGTGTTGTTCAACAACGCGATGCTGAATATTTCCGCGAAAATATTGCCAAGATCAAAAATGCCGAAGAACTGGTCGGTGACAGGCGTTTACTGACAGTGGCGCTTGGCGCTTTCGGGTTGCAGGATGATGTCGACAACCGCTTCTTCATCCGCAAAGTTTTGGAAGAAGGCACAGGCAGCGATGATGCCCTCGCCATGCGGCTGGCTGATCCGCGATATCGCGAGATGGCGGATGCGTTCGGGTTCGGCCCGGGTGCCTTTGTAAAAACAGGCGAGACGACATTCACAGACGCAATCGTAACACGGTTCCAGACCAACAGTTTCGAGGTTGCAGCAGGTGCGCAGGATGACTCCATGCGCGTCGCTCTTTATACGCAAAGGCAGTTGGGTGAACTTGCCGGGCAGGACATCTCCAATGATGCCAAGTGGTATACAGTGCTGGGTGATCCGCCGCTCCGACAGGTTTTTGAAAAGGCGCTGGGCCTCCCCGCTTCGATTGGCCAGATTGACATCGATCAACAGCTCGGGGTTTTCAAGGACCGCGCGGCCTCTGTGTTTGGCAGTGAAGATTTCGACCAGTTTACCCAAGAAGATGTGCGGCAGGATGCCATCACCAAATACATCCTGCGGCAACAGGTTGAAAATCTGGGCGGCGGGCTTAGTGGGAATTCAATCGCACTGACGCTTTTGCAAAGCTAGGGCTGACCCGTCACGGTGCGCGCTGTTGTTGGCGGGCACGGCGCAGGATCAATTCCAGCTGTTGGAAGTTATGGGCAGCAGGCTGACCATCGCTGCGCCCCAGAAAATCATCCAACTCGGACCATAGTGCGATCGCCTGATCGACCTCCGGATCGCTGCCTTGCAGATAGAGCCCTGCACGAATCATCATCTCGTTACGGTCATAAAGCCCCAGCATCTTACGGGTGTCTCGCAGCATGGTGTTTTCAGCCTCTGATGCAACACCGGGAAGACTGCGCGAGACCGAGCGCAAGACATCAATCGCAGGATAGCGTCCCCGTTCCGCAATGGCGCGATCCAGCACAATATGTCCGTCCAGGACACCCCGCAGAATGTCAGCCACCGGCTCCTCCATATCTGAGCCCGCCACAAGGACAGAGAAAATCGCTGTGATATCGCCTTGTCCAAAACCGCCCGTTCCTGCGCGTTCGCAAAGCCCCATAATCTGGTGCGCGGTTGAAGGGGGAAAGCCGCGCACCACGGGAGCCTCGCCCGCGGCGACGGCCACTTCCCGATGGGCTTCAGCAAATCGGGTAATGCTGTCGGCCAGAAACAGAACGGATTTTCCCGCGTCGCGAAAATGCTCTGCCACGGCCATAGCTGTCCATGCGCAACGACGCCTGTGCAGGGGCGATTGATCAGATGTCGCAGCAACCACCACAGCGCGCGTAAGGCCTTCCGCCCCCAGAACCTCATCCAGGAAATGCCGCAGCTCGCGCCCCCGCTCGCCGATGAGCGCGATAACCACAACATCGGCCGCCATATGTTTCGCCAGATGGCCCAGCAGTGAACTTTTCCCCACGCCTGACCCCGCGAAGAGGCCGACCCGCTGGCCAAGTGCGACCGGGAGCAGCGTGTTCATTGCAGCCAATCCGGTCTCTTGCCGAGGACCCAAGGCGCGTCTCTCCGCAGCCGGAGGCGGCGGTGCGCGCAAGGGGCGTGCCGTAAACCCCTGCAGCAATGGTCGACCGTCCAGAGGTCTGCCAGAAGGGTCGATGACCCGCCCCACCCATTGGTCGCTTGGGGCAATGTCACCGGCACCGGTCAAGGCGACGCGATCCCCCAATGCCACGCCTTGCGGTGCTGCATCCGGCAATGCGATCAGCGTGGCCCCCTGAAGCTGTACGACTTCGCCTTCAAGCGGGCCACCCTCCTGTCGTGCGATACTGATCCAGTCGCCGATCTTTGCGGCACGGCTCATGCCCGAGATATGCACCACACCCGCTTCAACAGCGGCGACGCGGCCGACGGGGCGCACGGCCTGTATTGTGGTGAGCTGTGCTGCAAGATTCGAAAACTGGGGTTTTAACGGCATTGGGACCTCTTTGGTGGCTGCCAACCCTTTCTAAAGGAATCACCCTTAAGCCTTAGTTGAGACCCAAAGGGGAGAATCCTCGATGTTTGAAAACCTTGATATCTTCAAGATGTCAGCCGCGATGGCAAAACACGCAGGACAGCGTCAGGCGGTGATCGCCCAGAATGTCGCCAATGCGGATACGCCCAATTACGTGGCG
This sequence comes from uncultured Sulfitobacter sp., assembly GCA_937923365.1. Classification (GTDB taxonomy): domain Bacteria; phylum Pseudomonadota; class Alphaproteobacteria; order Rhodobacterales; family Rhodobacteraceae; genus Sulfitobacter. The sequence continues at coordinate 4,508 of CALAIJ010000063.1, read as the reverse complement.
CGTGATTTGCCAGAATTTGCCAGCTTTTACGGACAATCCGACATGGGCCGCGCCCAGCGTGCGACCCGTGCTGCGCATTTGAACGGCGTTGTGGCGGGTCAGCCTGCGCCGATGCATGCCGCACCCGGTGACGGGTCGCCGAACGGCAATCAGGTGTCGCTTGAAACGGAACTGCTGAACTCGGTCAGCGCGAAACGCCAGCATGACCGTGCCCTGGCCATTTATAAGTCAGCGCTCAGCGTGCTGCGCACAACCATCCGCAAGTAAAGGAGCCTTTGATGAGCGATTTTTCCAAAGCACTTGATGTCACGACCAGTGGATTGCGTGCGCAGGCCGCGCGGATACGGCACCTGTCCGAGAATATCTCGAACGCGGATACACCGGGGTATCGCCGCAAAATGATCTCGTTCGAGACGGCGATGTCATCGCGTGACGCTGTTGCCGAAGTGGCGCCATCGCGCGTGCGTCTGGACCGGACGGAGCTGGACCGTATTCACGATCCCACGCACCCGATGGCCGATGAAACAGGGCACTACGACGGCTCCAACGTGAATCTGTTGATTGAACTGTCGGACGCCCGTGAGGCGCAGCGCAGTTATGAGGCAAACCTCAAGATGTTCGAGCAGACCCGCAAAATGTCCTCCGGCCTGATGGAGCTTTTGCGCCGCTAGACCCGTTCCCAAACTTTTTGAAAAAGGAGATCCCACATGGAGATCAAAGGCCTTTCCGCCATTCAAGCCTACACCGCCGCGCGCCCTGCGACAGAACCGTCAGACGGGGCGGGTGCCGCTGCCAAAGGCATCATCAGCGATTTCGCCAGCACGCTTGCACAATCCGAAGGGACGGCAAAATCTGCCATGGTCGGGGATGCAGACCCGCACGCCCTGGTCACAGCACTCGCGCAGACCGAACTGGTGGTCGAGACAGCCGTCGCCGTGCGCAACCGCGTGGTCGAAGCCTATCAGGAAATTCTGCGGATGCCGGTCTAGGGCCGCGCAATGCTGAACGAGATCATCTTTTTTGACACATTGCGTCAGGGGCTTTGGGTGGCGGTGATCATCTCCATCCCCATTCTGGCGGTCGCCTTGCTGGCGGGTCTGACGATTGGTCTGGTTCAGGCGCTGACGTCTATTCAGGAAATGACGCTGACCTTCGTGCCCAAGCTGGCAGCCATCGGGGCCGTGTTCTGGCTGTCCATGGGCTTCATGACGCAAACGCTGGTGTCGTTCTTTCACGAACGCATCATTCCCATCATCGCAGGAGGGTAAGACATGGACAACACAGGCTATATCACGATCACGCGGCAATCGGGCCTTGCGCGCGAAATGCAGGTGGTCGCCAACAATATCGCAAACAGTGCCACGACCGGTTTCAGGGCCGAAGGGGTGATCTTCTCTGAATACATCCAACCGGTGGAGCGGGGCGCCTCGCTGTCCATGGGCCAAGGCAACGTGCGCAACACGTCCTTTGAACAAGGTGGGCTGACGCAGACTGGAGGTGACTTTGATCTGGCCATCGAAGGCGACGGGTATTTCCTTGTGGAAACTCCTGCGGGCGAACGGCTGACACGGGCCGGCGCCTTCACACCCAATGCCGAAGGGGAGCTTGTGACCTATGACGGGTACCGCGTGCTGGATGCGGGTGGGGCACCCTTGTTTGTGCCCGCTGGTACCAAGATCGCGGTGGCCAGTGATGGCACGCTCAGTGCGGACGGGGCACCGCTGGGGCAGGTTGCCCTTGTCGCGCCGAATGAACCCAAGGACATGATCCGCGAGGATGGCGTGATGTTTCGCGTCGACACCGGATACGAGCCGACTGAAAACGCGCGCGTCCTGCAAGGCTTTGTCGAGAATTCGAACGTCAACGCCATTGGGCAGCTTGCCCGCATGATCGAGGTCCAGCGTGCCTATGAGATGGGCCAGAAATTCCTCGAGCGTGAAGACGAACGCGTGCGTACCGCCATGAAGGCACTGATGACCTAAACCTCAATCACAAGGGAGCACATGATGCGTGCCTTAAAGATCGCAGCCACCGGAATGGCCGCACAACAAATGCGGGTTGAGACGATTTCGAACAACCTCGCCAATATGTCGACCACGGGTTACAACGCCCGCCGCGCTGAATTTGCCGATCTGCATTACCAGCAGATGGCGCGGGCCGGCGCGGTCAATGCGGCCGACGGTACGGTCTTGCCCACCGGCATCCAGCTGGGTCTGGGCGTGCGGCCTGCAGCGGTGTCGATGCACCTGGCGCAGGGCAGCATTCAGGCCACACAAGGAGACTTGGACGTCGCCATCGACGGGCTTGGCTATCTGGAGGTGACGCTGCCCTCGGGGCAGAGCGGTTACACCCGTGACGGCGCGCTAAAGCGTACCGGCGAAGGGTTGATCGTGACCTCTGATGGCTTTCCGGTGCAGCCCGAAATCGTGATCCCTGACGATGCCCGCAGCATTTCCATCAACGGCGCGGGCGAGGTTTACGCCTATTTCAACGACACGGTCGAGGCGCAGTTGCTGGGGCAGTTCAACCTGACGGGGTTCACCAATGCCAAAGGGCTTGAGGCCCTTGGCAGCAACCTCTTTGCAGAGACCGAAGCCTCCGGTCCGCCGCAGGTCACCACGCCCGGACTAGATGGATTGGGAACCCTGCGGCAGGGCTATCTGGAAGACAGTTCAGTCGATGCAGTGCGCGAGATTACCGAGCTGATCGAGGCGCAGCGCGGATATGAGATGAACGCCAAGGTCATTTCAGCAGCCGATCAGATGCTTGGCGCAACCACGCAGATCCGCTGATGGTCGCGCGCGCATTCCTCCCCCTGTCGCTTTGCATCGCTGTTGTGGCGGGCACCGCGACCGCTGAGACGGTCGTCGCAGCCCGCACCATCCGCGCGAACGCGGTGATCCTGCCCACGGATGTCACACTTTCGGTTGCGGAGATGCCCAACGGCTACACCCGTGCGATTGATGTGGTGGGGCAAGAGGCGCGCGTGGTGCTTTATGCTGGGCGCCCGATCCTGGTCGACGATATCGGCCCGCCTGCCGTTGTCACCCGCAACCAGATTGTGCGGCTGTCCTTTGAGGGGTCCGGCCTCAGCATCAATACCGAAGGCCGCGCGTTGGAGCGCGGTGCAGTGGGTGACCGTGTGCGCATCATGAACTTGCAATCGCGCGCCACACTTTTTGGTCAAGTGCAGGAAGATGGCTCAGTACGGGTCTATAAATAGGAAAATCCTTATGAAAAAAGTACTCACTTCGCTGGCACTTGTTGCGTTGGTTTCAGCCTGCGGCCGCGCTGACCATCTGGGCAAGCCGCCCAGCTTTTCCGAAGTACAGCAAAGCCCTGAACACGTCGCCATGATCAACCCCGGGTTGCCCGCCAATCTGGAGGAAAAGCGGCTGGTCGATCGGGCGTCTCTCTGGACAGGCACGCGTGGATCGCTTTTGGGTGACAGGCGCGCGATGCAGCGGGGGGACATCATGACTGTCGTCATCGAGATTGACGAGAAAGCCGAGATTTCCAATCAAACCGCGCGGTCCCGTGCTGGATCAGAAGACCTGAGTGTCCCAAACCTTGCCGGCATTCCGCAACGGCTGGACGAAAAGCTGCCAGAGGGCGCATCCTCATCAGAACTGGTTGGGATCAATTCATCTTCCAGCAGCAGCGGCGACGGGTCTGTCAAACGCAAGGAAAAGCTGACGTTGCGTGTCGCTGCTACCGTCGTCGATGTGCTGCCCAATGGCGTGTTGTCGATTTCGGGCAAGCAGGAACTGCGGGTTAATTTCGAGCTGCGAGAGCTTTTGGTCACGGGGTTCGTGCGCCCTGCCGACATCTCGCGCCAGAACGAGATCACGTATGACAAAATCGCGTCCGCGCGGGTGTCATATGGTGGGCGCGGGCAGATTACCGACGTGCAACAACCGCGCAAGGGTCAGCAGGTCCTTGATGCGATCTTGCCATTCTAGGGGGCGGAAATTGTGAAAAAACTTCTGCCGATTATTCTGCTGTTGGTTGGTTCTGGTGCGGGTGTTGGTGCGGGCATTTTCCTGCGCCCACCCGCCGAAGCGGCCCAGGTTGACGCCGGCAAGGATGCCGCAAGCGACAAGGGCGGCGATAGCGCGTCGGACAAACCGGACAAGGCGAAAGGCCTGGCTGACAAGGGCACTACCGGCAAAGAGCCCGGCGGCAAGGAATACGTCAAGCTTAGCAACCAGTTTGTCGTGCCCATCGTAAAGGACCGCGTCGTCGTGTCGCTGGTTGTCATGGCGCTGACGATCGAAGTGACAAGCGATATCAAAGAGACCGTGCTGAAGAAGGAGCCGAAAGTACGGGATTCCTTCCTTCAGGTCTTGTTCGATCATGCCAATATCGGCGGTTTTGACGGGTCCTTTACCGATGCCGCAATGCTCAAAAAGTTGCGCATGGCGCTTCGGGAAGTGGCGCAGCGCGATCTGGGTCGGGAAAACGTCTCTGACGTGTTGATCCTCGAGATTGCCAGACAGGACTACTAG
>CALAIJ010000062.1 GCA_937923365.1 uncultured Sulfitobacter sp. | reverse complement strand
AGCACGTCGCTCGCATCGAACTCGGATTTGCGGAAGTCTTCGATGTAAAGCACGCCACCATCCGCAAAGTTGATCCGCATGTCCGTGGCACCCGCGTCAACTGCAAGCGCGTCAACCGCGGCGAAGTTCGCAAAACCAAAGGCGGTCAGCTCGATCAGATCAGTGCCGTTTTCCATATCCTTGATCCGGTCAAAGCCACCCCCGCCAGAGGCGGCATCTGAATAGACAAAGGTGTCCTGAAAGCCGTCGCCCACGCCCCCACCGGAGCCACCCGACAGCGTGTCGCTGCCTGCACCACCGATCAGCCTGTCAGAGCCGTTTTCACCAAACAGGTAGTCGTTGTCAGCGCCGCCATCCAGCGTGTCATTGCTGCCTCCGCCGCGCAGGTCATCGCTGCCTGCGTCGCCATAAAGCAGGTCATTGCCCAGATTGCCGCGCACTTCGTCATCGCCGCCGTCGCCGTGCACGGTGTCCGCATCGCGCCCACCATAGACAAAGTCACGATCGTCGCCGCCATTGAGCGTATCCGCGCCCGCAAGTGCGAACAGAATGTCCGACCCTGCGCCGCCGTTCATCAGGTCGGCACCGCTGCCGCCAACCATGCGGTCATCGCCCGCGCCACCGTCGAAGGTGTCGTCGCCTCCCTTGCCCTTGAGCACATCATTACCGATGCCACCCGTCAGCACATTGTTGCCTTCGTCGCCTGCCAGACGGTCGTCAAAATTGCCGCCTGTCAGGTTCTCGATATCGATCAGCGTCTCAATGCCTTCGCCGCTGCCAACATCAAGGCCGGTATACTTGAGATAGACATTCACGCCCCCGGTCGCACTGGCAAAAGAGGCGGTATCGATCCCGTCACCCCCATCCAATGTATCGTTGCCGCTGCGGCCCTCCAGCGTGTCATTACCTGCGCCACTGATCAGGCTGTTGTCGTTATAGCGGCCAATCAGGTTGTCATTGCCGGACCCGCTTTCGATGGCTGAGAGATCGGCAAGGAAGTCCATGCCGTGGCCGGTGTCTTGCGGCGCAAAGATCGCCAGATCGACGGTGATGTCTATCGTGCCCAGGAACAGGCCCGTGTCATAGCCGCCGTTGCTGGCCAAAATATCGTCGCCCATGCCGCCCGTAAACGTGTCGTCGAAAGAGCCGCCCCAAAGTTTGTTATCGCCGTCGGTACCGATGACGACATTTGTGCCATTGCCCAGTCGCACATCCTCGAACCCGATGAGGATATCCATGCCTCTGCCGGTATTCTGCGCAGTGGTCAGGTTGAGGTCGATGAATGAATCCACTGTGGCGCCAATGAACGACACCTCATCAATGCCGTCACCGCCATCAAGGGTATCGTTGCCCTCACCGCCGTTCACATAATCATCGCCATCGCCGGACATGATATGGTTTGCGCCCGCAGTCCCCCACAATCGGTCATTGCCACCGCCTGTTATGAGGTTTTCAAAGTTGGCGAGCTGGTCAATGCCCTGGCCCGTGTCCTGCGCGACTGTGCGGTCAAGAAAGACGATCAAATCGGTTGGCCCTGTGTAGGTCAACAAGTCGATGCCGGCGCCGCCATCCATGACGTCGTCCCCTTCGTCGCCTTCAAGGGTGTCATCCCCGATCAGGCCCAGCAGCGTGTCATCTCCGTCGCGCCCGCCGATCCAGTTGTCCAGCGCGTTGCCTGTCAGGTGGTCGTTATAGTAACTGCCCTCAAGGTTCTCGACGTCCTTGATCTTGTCCAGACCCTGACCTGTGTCCTGACGTACGGTCACGTCAAGCGAGACAGTGACCGCCACATCCGACGTTGCGTATTTGACAATGTCGATGCCGCTGCCGCCCTCAAGACGGTCATCCCCCGCACCGCCGTGTATTCGGTCATCCCCCGCACCGCCAAAGATGTTGTCATCACCGCCATACCCCAGCAGCAGGTCACTGCCGTCTTCGCCTTTGATGACATCATTGCCGCCCGCGCCGATCACGACGTCATCGCCCGCACCCGCCCAGAAAACGTCCGGGTTGATGTGGTCGGCGTAATAGCTGACAAAAAGCTCTTCATCGGTGCTGCCGCCCTGGACAAACTGGCCGCTGGTCATCAGGGCCAGATCGCCAGTGTCCTGATCCACGATGCCCGTCTCATCCAGTGACATGGCCGTGATTTCAGGGATATTGCCGGCAGCAAGGTCAAGGTCGATGATGGGCTGGATGACATTGTTGGCAAGATTGATCGCATTGGCGTCTCCGCCACCGCGCAGGGCCGCAAGCAAGGCTGCAACGTCAAAGTCCATGGCGAGAAATGCATCGTCGCCTTCGCCGATAACCTTTTGGTTTCGATAGCCCGGTATACGGAAATCTGCATACCCGTTCACGTATGCTACTTGGTCGACGAATTGAATAATGTCATTTGAGTATTGCGTCGGCTCGGAAGCAGTTTGAAGCCGCACAGTATAAATTTGCTGATTGGCAGCGGGTCCACCGCCGTTTGGGTTCCAAATGGTGTTTGTGACCACGCTCAAAGTCTCAAAAATAACCTGTTCGGTAATGGCGGCTGTCGCAATCGGGATCATCTCTTGGATCGAATCCTGCGCTTTTTCGATCGTTTGCTTGTAGGTGTAGGATGTATCGCCGTCCTCAAACTCTTTGATGATCTTGATGCGCAAACCCAACGCGGCCATCAACATTGGCATCGCGGCATTCTTTTCGATGATATCAAGGCCGGGGGTGTCGACGAACGCCTGAACGTCGGCCAAAGCATCGCTTGCCTTTGAGATTGCAGCGGCGCTGAAAGTGGGATTTTCGTTCAACAAGAACTTGTTGTACTCTAACATCGCATCATCGATGTCCGAGCGGATGCCGCTCAAGATCGAATTGACAGCCAGCTGACGGTTGGCAGTGACCTGCGTCAGAATATCGATCGAGATATCTCTGATCTCGTCCAGCTTAGTGTTGATGATCTCGTTTTCTGTGGGTTTCCCCAGACCGTCCATAAATTGATAGATTTCATACGCGTCACCGGCACTGCCGACGACTGAAAGGGGGGAGACCATAAAATATTCCTTTTGGCGTCAAAGCATGTGCAAGCTGCGCCCAGTTGGTTTTCATCAAGAATCAAAGCGGGAAACGACAATCAGCCCCGGAATGCGCGGGGCCAAGATAAAAAACAGAGTGTTTTCAGATATTAAGGACCTGTTCCAACGGTCCCAATCTGCATATTGCAGCAGCCATCACGTACATTACCTTCACGGCGCATTTAGCCATACGGTATCGCGACACCCTGCCGATACACCGCACCTTTTCAATACCCCCGTCAAGTTGAAAACAAAATGCTCTTACAACTTGAGCGGCATCTTTGCAGCCCTATCAGTCGGCGGCACCCCGCAACAGCGGCGCATCATCAAAGCACCCCGCCAAGGTCTACACCACAGGCTAGGGTCAGCCCCCTAGGGTCAGGACTAATGGGTCCTGACCCTAGTCGCCCGCTGCCGCATCAGGCTGGGGCGGCACGTCCTTTTGCGGGCGCGCCTCAAGGGTCTGTTCAAGCGCCTTGCGAAGGTGCGCTTTTGGGATCTTTGGCGCTTTGGTAACAGCAGGGGTGTGAACCGCTGCAACGGGCACCGGGCGCACAGCAGATTTCACCCGCACCGCCCCGTGGGCCGCCAACAGACGCGTGCCTGCAAGCCTTGCCTGAACCCCTTGGGTCGCCTGCGCCGAAATGCCCATGCTTTGCGTCAGACCCCTAAAGTTCTCAGGC
>CALAIJ010000061.1 GCA_937923365.1 uncultured Sulfitobacter sp. | reverse complement strand
GGCGGCAGTTCGAAACCGGGGTGCGTGTCTTCAAAGCTCAGCGCGGGTTGCGCTTCGGCTTGTGCCTGCTTGGAGGGCTGCATGGGCTTGCGAACAGGTTGCTGCACAACCTTGCGCGGCTCTGCGACGGGGATCGTGACTGCGGGCTCTGGCGCAGGATCAACCAAGGGCAGAGGGGCAGCGTCGGCAACGACAGGTGCGGGCGTCTCGACGGGGGCTGCTGGTATCGCGGGTTTGGCCGTGTCCAGCGTGACCTTTGGTGCCGTCAAAGGCGGCTCTGAACGCAAGGGCGCTGTCAGCGGCGGCTCTGCGGGCAACTCGGCGGCGGGCGGTGTCGTATCCAGCACCAGCGCATCAGGGCCGCGACCACGGCCACGGGTCAGCGGCGCAACCGTTGGGGTGTGCACAGCCGTAGTAGAGCGCACGCGGTTCTTGATCACATCCGCGATCTTGCCCTTGATGCGATCATCGCTGGGGCTTTCGACGTCGGCGGCAATGTCGGCTTGCGGCTCGACCAGCTCCGGCTCGGGCATCGGGTCTGCGCGTTTGATCAGCGTGGGCATACGGCCCAGCAGGCTGGGGCGCTCGTCCGCGACCGGAATGGCCTCTTGCAGGGGTTCGACGACCTGAGGCTCCTGAGCGTCAAAGCTGGGCTGTGTGGCGGCAAAAGCGGCGTTCTCTGCGGCCTCGACACGCCGCTGTTCGCGACGCTCGGCGGTGCGCGTCTGAAGGGTTTGTGCCGCTTGCACGGCCCCTGTGGCTCCACGCCCCAGCAAGGTCATCAACGCGGCATAGGCCATGATGACACCGACCAACAGGAAACGGCTGATGCGTGTCAGCTCAACCTTGGTAAAGCCCAGCACGAACGCACCAAGGGCCAGGATACCGGCCCCCATCACCAGCGACATTAGTTTGACCGCAAAGATGGAGCCAAGAGGCAGGATCGTCAGAATAGCGCCCATGACCGTGTCACCGAAAAGGCCGCCCAAACCAAAGCTATGTGTCTGTAACCATTCAGCATTCGGGCTAAGCGTGGCGGCATAGATGGAGCCTGCAGCAACAGCGATCGGCGCAAAGATCAACCGCCCAAGCGCGCGCTCTTGCCCCCAGTGCAGGGCAAATCGCACGCCCCAGACCAGCAGCACCGCCGCGATGCCCCATGCGCCCCAGCCGACAATCATGAACAAAGGTGCCGCAATGGACGCCCCCAGACGGCCCAGCCAGTTTTGAACGGGCGCATCGGTGGAGACCATGAAATTGGGATCATCGGGCGTGTAGCTGCCGATCATCATCGCGGCCATGACGCCAAAGGCAAGCAGGGCAAGACCCAGCAATTCCTTGCCACGTTTTTCCAACGCCTGGGTCATGCTGCTGTCCAAAAGCGGATCGCGCCCACGTGTCTGATATGCCATTGCCTCGTCCCTCGCCTTTAGCCCGAATACAGGCAGTCGCGGATCAATTCCAAACCGCGCTCTGTTTCGTCTTTTGGGGCCACCAATGCGGCCCGGATGTATTTCTTGCCGGGGTTTTCGTGGCCCCGCACGTCTTGCGCCAGATACCCGCCGGGGAGCACTTTGACGCCTGTCTCTTTCCACAGTTTGACCGCTGCGGCCTCGTCATCCTCGACGGGCAGCCACAGGAAAAACCCCGCCTGCGGGCTTTGGTAGCCTGCCACATTGCCAAAGATGCGGTCTGCGATCTCGAACTTTTCGCGGTACATTTCGCGGCTTTCGCGGACGTGATCTTCGTCGTCCCAGACAGCGGCGGCGGCCTGTTGCAATGGCAGCGGCAGCGGCGCGCCCGCATAGTTGCGCAATTGCTTGACCTCGGCGATGGTCTGCGCCCCGCTTGCGATGAAACCGGACCGCAGCCCGGGCAGGTTGGACCGCTTGCTGAGGCTATGGAAAATCGCCACGCGGTTGCGATCTGTGCCAAGCTTCTCGACCACCTCGATGGCGCCCGTTGGGGCCACGTCACGGTAGACCTCGGAATAGCACTCATCGGCGAAAATCTTGAAGTCGTGGGTTTCGGCCAGATCAATCAGATTGGCCCAATAATCGTAGTCCGCGACTGCGCCCTGCGGGTTGGCGGGGCTGCAGATATAGGCGGCGGTGGTGCGCGCCAGCACGTCCTTCGGGACGGAATGGAAATCAGGCAGATGCCCTGTCTCGGCGGTGGCATTGACCATCACAGGCTCTGACCCACCGGAAATCGCACCGATCATATAGACCTGATAAAACGGGTTGGGCATGAGGATGGCAGGCGTCGCGCCATTCTTCGTCTCGGGGCAGAGCGCGATGACCGCATTGTACAGCCCCTCGCGGGTGCCATTCAGCGCCATGACTTCGGTGTCGGCATCCATCGTGGCGCCGTAGCGCCGCTTGATCCAGCGCGAAATCGCGCCCTTCAGTTCGGGTGAACCGTCGTTTGGCGGATAGCTGTTAAAGCCTGCCGCATTCTGCGCGATCTTGTCTGTAACCCATGCGGGGAAGGCGTGCTTGGGCTCTCCGATGGTCATTTGAATAAGCGGACCACCACCCTCGTGCACATCCAACAATGCGCGAAGACGCGGCCATGCGTGGGCCGGAAGGTTCGAAAACCGCTCGGGATATGCCATCAAAACTGCCTCAGATCGGGATCATTGTCGCCCCGTTTCCATCAAAGTACCCGCGCAGCCGGACTCAGTCCAGAAAAACCGGAACGCTTACAATGATTTGTGGCATTTAGGACAAAATCAGCTGAGCGCGTCTTCGCAGGCTTTGCCGATGCGCAGCAGGTGTTCTTCCATATCTGGTGGGCAGAGCAGCATCAGACCACAAGAAGGGACACCCGTGGGCAGTGTCAGCCCGCAAAGCCCCATCAGATTTCCGATCCGCGTGTTGCGCAGCGCCAGCAGGTTTTCGGACACATAATAGTCAGGATCACTGTCAAGCCGCGCCAGATTGGGCGGCAAAATGGGCGTGGTAGGGGCCAGAACCGCATCAAAGCCTGCGGTTGCCTGATCGTAGGCCGCACGGGCAACGTCAATCTTGGCCCATGCCGCGACGTAGTCAGGCCCCGAAAAGTTCTTGCCCAGTTCGAACCGCTCTTTGATCTGGGCATACATCTTGTCGGGGTTGGCTTCGATCACATCACGCCACAGCCCGTAAGCCTCTGAGGTGAATACACAAGTCGCCTGCGCCAAGGCATCGTTGACCTCTGGCACCTCTATGGTCTCGATCGTGGCACCGGCGGCCTGCAACCGCGCGACGGCGCTTTTGAACGCATCGGCAGGCGCGTCGCGCACATCGTCCTGCGCAACCGTGCGCAAAATGGCAAAGCGACGCCCCTCCAGCGCGGTGTGCGCCAAATCCGCAGGTTTTGACCCTTCCATGACGGCCATCAACAGGCCTGCGTCCTCGACCGAGCGGCAAAGCGGCCCGATGGTGTCGAATTTCAGCGCCAGGGGCACCACGCCCTCAAGCGTCAGACGGCCCGCTGTGGTCTTGAGACCCACCAGATCGTTCCACACAGCCGGAATGCGCACCGATCCGCCCGTGTCAGACCCGATGCCTGCCGCCGCCAGCCCAAAGGCAACCGAGGCCGCCGCACCGGACGATGACCCACCCGCAACTGCGTCATGGTCGTTCACGCAAGGGGATGTGGCCGTGGACGGGTTGTGCCCAAGGCCGGAGAACGCAAGCTCGCTCATGTGGGTTTTGCCCAGACACACCAGCCCCGCCGCCGTGGCATTGGCCAGCACAACCGCATCCCGATCGGGCACGCGCCCTTCTAGCAGTTTGGAGCCTGCCTCCGTTGCGGTGCCTGCGGTATCAAACAGGTCCTTCCACGAAATCGGCACGCCGTCCAAGGGCGACAACCGGTGGCCGGATTTGGCCCGCGCTGCCGCGGCGCCTGCTTCTGCCAAGGCACGTTTGTGCGTGACGCGGGCATAAATCCGGTCCCGCATGGGGTGCGCGTCGATGGCATCAAGATAGGTTTGCGCCAGTGCGACGGGATCAATCTCGCCCGCGCCAATCCCGCGTCCCAGATCCGCAGCCGTCATTGTCAGCCAGTCTTGCATGTCCATCCCCTTCTCGCTTTGAAACAGACGGTAGCGACGCTTGGGCACATGGACAATCCCCACCCGCTACCCATATTGAACGGTATGGATTTTGACACCGACATTGCGATCATTGGCGGCGGGCTGAACGGCCC
>CALAIJ010000060.1 GCA_937923365.1 uncultured Sulfitobacter sp. | reverse complement strand
GTGACCCCTTTGTCAGGATGTGGTCGGCGTGCCCTGATGAAACCGCAGCTGCCAGACCGCGTCATCGAGGCTCCAGATCGAAGAGCGGTTGGCGTACTCGGTCTGCCCCGCGTAGATCACTGCACTGATGTAGGTCACTTGTGCCACCGTATCGGTAAGCCATCGCGCCTGAAACGCGCGCAGCGGCAGTTCCGCGTCGATCGGCGTGCCGGACATATGGCCCAGCAGCATTTCTGAACGAGTGTAGCGGCGGCCCGAGCGTCCAAATTCGACAAAATCTGGCGCAAATGTTGCTTCCATCAGCGCATCGTCAAAACGCGTCTCGCTGCGCCACAAGCTCTCTTCAAGCACGCGCAGGATCTGGCTTGTGTGATCGTCTATGATGCTGACCCATGTGGGAGGTAAGGAGGGCCTCTGGCCCACCCTTGCGCTTAGTTGGTGAGGCCCGCGTGACGCATTGCGTCCTCGACGCGCGCCTTGGCCCCATCGGTCAGGCCGACATGCGGCAGGCGTACCTCGTCGGTGCACAGACCCAGCGTGGACATGGCGTATTTGACACCGACCAGACCGGGCTCGGCAAAGATCGCCTGATGCAGCGGCATCAACCGGTCCTGAATCTCCAGCGCGGAGGCATAATCGCCTGCGGCACAGGCCTCTTGCATCTTGGCAAGCGGGCCGGGTGCCACATTGGCCGTGACAGAGATACACCCGACACCACCTTGGGCATTGAACCCGTGCGCGGTGCCGTCCTCACCGGACAGTTGGATAAAATCCTTGCCGCAAGTGATCCGCTGCGCGCTGACGCGGGAAAGGTCCGCCGTGGCGTCCTTGACCCCGATGATCCGCTCCAGCTTGGCCAGCTCACCCATGGTGGCAGGCGTCATGTCGATGACCGACCGTGGCGGGATATTATAAATCACGATGGGCAGCTTGCAGCAGTCGTGTATGGCGGTGAAATGCGCGATCAGACCCGCTTGCGTGGGTTTGTTGTAATACGGCGTGACGACCAGAACCGCGTCCGCGCCCACCTTTTCGGCGTGCTGCGCGAGGCGGATGCTTTCGGCCGTGTTGTTGGACCCGGCGCCGGCAATCACCGGCACGCGGCCTGCCGCAGCTTTGACCACTTCCTCGACGACCTGCTCGTGCTCGCGGTGCGTCAATGTGGGGGATTCGCCGGTGGTGCCGACAGGGACCAAAGCCTTGGTGCCTTCGGATATCTGCCACTCAACCTGTTTTTTCAGCGCCACCAAATCCAGCTCACCGTCCTTGAACGGCGTGACGAGTGCGGTCATTGACCCATGAAACATGTGCACGCTCCTTTATCTGTGCTGGTCGGCGGAAAGCCGAGCGGTGACGCCCCGATACGGGATGAGTGATTGAAACCCCCGCACAGTGGCATATGTTGCAAGGCTCTAGCCTTTGCAGCGCAGGAAATGCAAGTGATGACACGAATTCTGAGCGCCCTTGCGGTGGTTTTCACCCTCACAGCCCCCCTGCATGCGCAAGAGGCCACAGCGGTTTCCGCCCCTGTGGTGGACCCTGCCACCATCGCAGACCGGCCCAAGGCGCGGCCGACCTCTGTTGGATCGGCGCTGTCTGCCGCGCGCAATGGCGAATGGACCCGTGCTGCTGAAATAGCAGGGCGGGAAGGTCCGGTGGCCGCCGATCTTATTGAATGGATGCGTCTGCGCGCAGGGCGCGGGACCTATGCTGACGTGCGCAGTTTTCTGGACCGTCGCAGCGACTGGCCCGGCGAAGCCTACCTGCGCAAACAGGCCGAACCCCTGGTGATCGAAGAGGCCGACAACGAAATTCTCGCCTTCTTCACCGAAATGCCCGCCCAGACTCCGCGTGGCGTGCTGGCCAATGCCGCGGCGCTGACCCGCGTTGACCAGACCGGTGAGGCAGAGGCCAACGTCGTGCTGGCGTGGCGCACAATGCCGATGAACCCCACCTCGCAGGCCTTGTTCCTCAAGCTGCACGGCGCCTTGTTGAAACCGCACCACACCGCCCGTCTGGACGAAATGCTCTGGCAACGCGAACATGACGAGGCGCGTCAGATGTTTGATCTGGTCAGCAAGGATCAGGTCGCTTTGGCGCAGGCCCGCATCGCGCTGCAACGCCGCGCAGGCGATGTGAACAAGCTGATCGAAGCCTTGCCCGCAAGCGTCGCCAATGACGGCGGTCTGGCCCATGCCCGCTTTGAATGGCGCATCCGCAAGGGCTTTGTGAACGACGCCAAGACGCTGCTGCTGGAGCGGTCCACAAGTGTTGAAGCCCTCGGTCAGCCCGGCGCATGGAGCAACCGCAGACGCGCGCTGGCCCGTGGCGAGATGCGCTCGGGCGATCCGAAACGCGCCTACCGGATGGCGTCACAGCACTTTCTTGACGGCGGCTCTGACTACGCCGATCTTGAATGGCTGTCGGGCTACATCGCCTTGCGGTTCCTCAAAGACCCACAGGCCGCCTATCAGCACTTCCTGAACCACGACAGTCAGGTCGTCTCTCCGATCAGTCAGGGCCGCGCAGGTTATTGGCAGGGCCGCGCGCTGGAGGACATGAACGATCCCGAAGCCGCCTCTGTCGCCTATACCGAAGGGGCCAAGTACCAGACGGCTTTCTATGGCCTGCTTGCCGCCGAAAAGGCGAACGTGCCGTTTGACGAGACCCTCAAAGGGGTTACACCCGCGCAGGACTGGCGCACCTCACCGCTGGCGCAGGACCCGCTGTTTCAGGTCGGGTTGATGCTGCAAGCCGCCGGAGAGCGCAACATGGCAGAGCGTTTCTGGACCCACCTGACCGACCAACTGGTCGAGGGGGACATCGCCCTGCTGGGTCAGGCCGCCATCGACGTGAACGAGCCGCATATCGCCGTGATGATCGGCAAGCGTGCCGCGCGCCGCGGTCTGACCATCGCCGCGCCCTATTATGCACTGCACCCGCTGGCGCAGCGCGACCTGCCCATGGCGCCAGAGATGTCGCTGGCCATCGCACGGCGCGAAAGCGAATTTGATCCGGTGGTGCAATCGGGCGTCGGTGCGCGTGGCTTGATGCAACTGATGCCTGCCACCGCCCGCGAGGTCGCCTCCGAGTTGGGCGTGCGGTCCTTGCATACAACGGACCGCCTGACGGCTGATCCTGTCTACAATGCGGAGCTTGGCTCCAAATACCTGTCCAACATGGCGGGACTGTTCAATGGCAACGTGGTGATGATGTCCGCCGCCTACAACGCAGGGCCCTCGCGCCCGCCGCGTTGGATGAAAGCCTACGGCGACCCGCGCAAAGGCGACATCGATATCGTGGATTGGGTCGAAATGGTCCCCTTCCGCGAGACCCAGAACTACATCATGCGCGTCACCGAAAGCCTGCCCGTCTACCGCGCGCGTCTGGGCAAAGACCCGCTGCCTGTGCCGTTCTCAAAGGAGCTTGTCGGCTCAACTTTGAAGGCGTTCGCGCCATAGGGTGAAGAGGCCCGCCGTGACGATCACACCTGCACCCAGCACCACGTTGGTGGCAATCGTCTCGCCGAAAATGCTGACGCCGATGATCCCGGCAAAGACCAGATGGAAGTAGGCAAAGGGCTGCACGGCACTGACCTCTGCCACCTCGTAACAGCGGATCATCAGCCAGTGGCCTGTGACGCCTGAAATGCACAGCATCAGCATCCAGCCATAGTCCTTGGGGGCCAATGGCTCCCAGAACCAGAGCCCCACAACAGTCATGACCACCGCCCCGCTGACCCCCGTCCAGAAAAAGCTGGTGGCCGTGCTGTCCTGGCGCGCCGCATAGCGCGTTAGCAGCGCATAAAGCGCGAACATTGCAGCCGCCAGCAGCGGGATCAGCGCCAGCGGGTCAAAGACGCTTACCCCCGGTTGCAGGATGATCATCACGCCCACAAAACCCACCGCAATCGCCGCCCAGCGCCGCCAGCCCACACGCTCGCCCAGCACGGGGCCGGACAGGGCGGCGACCAGCAGCGGATAGCAGGCGAAAATGGCATGGGTCTCCACCAGCCCCAGCAACGTGTAGGCAAGGACGGAGACGACGATTTCAAGCGCCAGCAACACGCCGCGAAAGCCTTGCAAGAACGGCTGGCGCGTTTGGGCCGCAGCACGCACGCCGCCCGCCTGCCGTTTCGCAATCGCAATCACGAAGGCGGCAAAGAACCAGTAGCGGATCATCACCACCATCATCACGTTGTATTCGCTTGCCAGATAGCGCGAGAACGCGTCCTGCACGGCAAAGATCATCACGGCCGTGATCATCAGCGTGACGCCCAGCGCGGTGTTGTTGGTCTGGCTCATGCGCGGCGGCCCACGGTCATATGGCGTTTGCGGCCATAGCCCTGCGTGCGCGTGACGGCAAAGCCTGCCTCGGCCAGTCCACGGCGCACAAACCCCGCGGCGGTATAGGTCGCGGCGGTGCCGCCTCGTGCTGTGTGACGCCCAACCTCGGCCATGAGGTCAGCGCCCCAAAGTTCGGGGTTCTTGGCGGGCGAGAACCCGTCAAGAAACCACGCATCCGCCATGCCCTGCCAGTGTTGCACAGTTTCGCGGGCGTCACCTGCGATGACCTCCAACCGCAGGCCCGGAAGATCAATGCGCCCGCCCTGTCCGCCCCACGCCGCCAGCAGCGCATCGCGCTTGCCGCCAAAGTCGGGGAACGCGGCATGCGCACGCGCCATATCTGCGTGGCCCATCGGGAAGGCTTCAAAACTGGTGAAGTGCAGCGGGCCGGTCTGGCCACTGCGCGCCCATGCCTCCCACGCCACCAGCAGGTTCAGCCCCGTGCCAAAGCCCAGCTCTGCAATCTGGAAACCGGGCGCAAACCGCGCAGGCAGATCATTGCCCGCCAGAAAGACATGCTCTGTTTCGGCCACGCCGTTTTCCAACGAAAAGAAGGGATCGTCAAAGCGCGCAGAGACGGGCACATCGCCTTCGCGCCACATGATCCGATCCGTCTGGCTGTCCACGCCTGCATCCCCTATGCTGCGGCCTTCAGGGGACAGACTTGGCGGAAGGACGCAGACTTGGCAATGGCCGACATCACGGTACGCGGTGCGGGCATCTTTGGCCTGTCGATTGCATGGGCCTGCGTGCAACGCGGCGCACAGGTTGTGCTGGTTGATCCGCACGGGCCCGCGGCTGGCAGTTCCGGCGGGATCGTCGGCGCGCTGGCCCCGCATGTGCCCGAGAACTGGAATGCCAAAAAGGCCTTTCAACTGGACAGCCTGCTGATGGCCGCCGACTTCTGGCGCGATGTAGAACAGACGGGCGGGCAAAGCGCAGGCTATGCGCGCAGCGGGCGTCTGCAGCCCATCGCAGACGACCATGCGCTGACCCTTGCGAAAGGCCGCGCCGAGACCGCCAAGCCGCTTTGGCAGGACCATGCGCATTGGAACGTCGTGCAGGCAAAGGACACCCCATGGGCGCCGCTTAGTCCCTCTGGCTGGTTGATCCACGACACCCTCAGCGCGCTTGTGCACCCGCGACAGGCCTGTGCGGCACTGGTCGCGGCCTTGCAGGCCAAGGGCGTTCAGGTGCAGCACGACGCCCCTGATCAGGGACAGGTGGTCTGGGCCACGGGTGTCGCCGGATTGCAGGCGCTGACCGCAGGCCACACCCG
>CALAIJ010000059.1 GCA_937923365.1 uncultured Sulfitobacter sp. | reverse complement strand
ATCACACCCGAAGCCTATGAGGCTGCCCGCAAAGAAATCAAATGCGCCTCACCGTTCCTGCCCGTGACCATTCTCGACAATGTGACATGGGACGATGTCAGCCGCGTATCGGTCAATGCGCCGGCACTTCCCGGGGTCAGTCCCGAAGTGGGCCTGACGCGGGTGTATCCGCGCGGATCGGATTTTGCCCATGTAGTAGGCCGCGTGGGCCGCGTGTCCCAAAAGGACCTTGATGCGCTGGAGAACCCCGATCAGTTGCTGCGCATCCCACGCTTTCACATCGGCAAGCTGAACGTGGAGGCCCGCGAAGAGGACCTCTTGCGCGGCAAGGCCGGCACCAAACAGGTCGAGGTTAACGCCACAGGCCGCGTCATGCGCGAACTGGCACGCCGTGAAGGGCAATCGGGTGCGGACCTGCAATTAACCATCGACAGTGATCTGCAGCGCTACGTGCAGGCCCGTCTGGGCGAGGAAAGTGCGGCCTGCGTCATCATCGATTGCGAGAACGGTGATCTGGCGGCTCTTGCCTCTGCACCCAGCTACGACCCGAACCTGTTTATCGGTGGCATTTCTTCGGCGGACTACAATCCGCTGCTGCAATCGGAGTACCGCCCGCTGGTCAACAAGACCGTGCAGGGCACCTATCCTCCCGGCTCTACTTTCAAGATGATTACCGCGATGGCGGCCCTCGAAGAAGGCATCATCGGACCGGACGACACTGTCTATTGCCCTGGCCATCTGGAGGTAGCGGATCGCAAGTTCCACTGCTGGAAACGCTCGGGCCATGGTTGGGTCGATCTGGCCAACTCTCTCAAGCAATCGTGTGACGTGTACTACTACGATCTGGCGCTGAAAGTCGGGATCGAGAAAATCTCGGCCATGGCAAAGCGCTTTGGTTTGGGCGTGCGCCATGATCTGGCGCTGAGTTCGGTGAACACGGGCCTGACCCCGACCAAAGCATGGAAGCGTGAGGTCAAAGGCGAGGATTGGGTGATCGGTGACACGGTCAACGCTTCCATCGGGCAGGGCTTTATGCTGGCGTCGCCCATGCAGCTGGCCGTGATGTCGGCGCGTCTGGCAACCGGGCGGCAAGTGACGCCGCGTCTGGTCAAATCCGTTGACGGGGTGGAGCAGCCCTCGGGCGCGGGTGGCCCGCTGGGGATGGACGACCGCAACCTCAACAAGATGCGCCGCGCGATGTATCAGGTTGTGAACGACCGGCGCGGCACGGCATACCGCAGCCGCGCCCTCAGCGACACTTTTCGCATTGCGGGCAAGACAGGTACGTCGCAAGTGCGCAACATCTCGACGGCGGAACGGGCGCGCGGCGTGACCCGCAACGCGGACCTGCCGTGGAACCGCCGCGACCATGCACTGTTCGTCAGCTTTGCGCCTTACGAGAACCCGCGCTTTGCTGTGGCGGTGCTGGTGGAACACGGCGGCGGCGGCTCCACCGCGGCGGCCCCCATCGCGCGTGATGTCATGTTGCAGGCGCTGGCAGGCGGAGAGCCACCGCTGGAGGCATACCCCTCTGCCGACAGAGGCCGCATCAAAACGCAACAGCGCAAGCTGCGCGAGCTTCAGCCACAGGTGAACATCGACGGGAAGGATCAAGCGTGAGCTATCTTGAATATACCGTCAAACACACGCCGACGGGGCTGCGCAAGATCCTGTTCCTGAACTGGCCGCTGGCGATCTTGCTGGCGGCTGTCTGCGGGGTCGGCTTCTTGATGCTTTATTCCGTTGCAGGGGGCGATCTGGGTCGCTGGGCAGAACCGCAGATCAAGCGTTTTGCCATCGGTGTTGCCTTGATGATTGGTGTGGCCCTTGTCCCCATCTGGTTCTGGCGCAACCTGTCCGGGTTGGCCTACGGCGTTACGATGTTGCTGCTGATTGCCGTGCAGTTTTTCGGTGAAGAGCGCAAAGGTGCCCAGCGCTGGATTGATCTGGGGCCGATAGACCTTCAACCCTCGGAGCTGATGAAAATCACTTTGGTGATGTTTCTGGCCGCCTACTATGACTGGCTGCCCGCCAAAAAGGTCTCGCGTCCTTTGTGGGTCTTGCTGCCGGTGATAGTGATCTGCGCACCCACTGCATTGGTGCTGCAACAACCCGACCTTGGCACCTCGATCCTGCTGCTGACTGCCGGCGGAGGTTTGATGTTTCTGGCGGGTGTACACTGGGCGTATTTCGCGACCGTCCTTGCGGCTGCTGGGGGCATTGTAACGGCTGTATTCCAAAGCCGTGGCGCATCGTGGCAATTGCTGAATGACTACCAGTACCGCCGTATCGACACGTTTCTTGACCCTGCTGCCGACCCGCTGGGCGCGGGGTATCACATCACCCAATCCAAGATTGCGCTGGGCTCTGGTGGCTGGACGGGGCGTGGGTTCATGCAAGGCACGCAATCCCGTCTGAACTTTTTGCCCGAGAAGCACACCGACTTTATCTTTACGACCTTGGCCGAAGAGTTCGGCTTTGTCGGCGCCTTTTCCCTTCTCAGCCTCTATGCGCTGATCATCGTGTT